>JBEDBW010000112.1:0-4678 GCA_041177045.1 Actinomycetota bacterium
TTTCACCAGCAAATGGAACGGCAACCAGCCTTGATGAAGCAAAGGTAATCGCAGAGCGAATTGGGTTCCCTGTTCTCGTGCGACCATCATTCGTGCTTGGTGGACGAGGCATGGAGATTGTTTACGATCAAGTTTCGCTCGAAGGATACTTCGACCGAATCGCTGACCAAGCCATTGTTGGTCCAAAGCATCCTTTGTTAGTTGACCGATTCCTAGACGATGCAATCGAGATCGACATCGATGCTCTCTACGATGGCAAGCAACTATATGTGGGTGGCGTCATGGAGCACATCGAAGAAGCTGGAATTCACTCAGGCGACTCGTCATGTACGTTGCCGCCAATCACTTTGAGCAATACTCAAATCAACCGCGTTAGAGAGGCTACCGAGAAGATAGCTCAAGGTATTGGGGTCAAGGGTCTATTGAATGTTCAGTTCGCCCTCGCTCACGACGTTCTATATGTTCTCGAAGCAAACCCTAGAGCCTCGAGAACTGTTCCTTTTGTTTCTAAAGCATTGGGAATCACCCTGGCTAAGGCTGCCGCGTTAGTCATGGTGGGAAAGACAATTCCTGAGCTCATTGCTGGAGGCCACTTGCCTGCAACCGATGGAACACATATTCCAGAGACAACCGCTATCTCAGTAAAGGAGGCGGTCTTACCTTTCAAGAGATTCGCAACCAAAGATGGCAGATTCGTTGATTCACTCCTTGGTCCTGAGATGCGATCTACTGGTGAAGTCATGGGTATCGATGTTGACTTCCCAACTGCATTCGCTAAAAGCCAAGCAGCCGCAGGAAGTGCACTTCCAACCTCCGGAAAGATTTTCATCTCCGTTGCAGACAGAGATAAACACCAGGTGATTCTTCCTGTACGAAGACTTTTCCAATTGGGCTATGAAATTTTAGCTACGGCTGGAACTGCATCTATCTTGAAGCGTCACGGAATCCCTGTTCGAATTGTTAGAAAGCATTCAGGGGATGACCAAGCGCCAGCAGGACCGACCATCGTTGATTTGATTCTCAACGGCGAAGTTGATGTTGTTGTGAACACACCTTCAGGCTCTTCGGCTAGAAAAGATGGCTACGAAATTAGAGCGGCGACCACTGCTGCTGATGCACCAATTTTCACAACAATCGCTCAACTGTCAGCAGCAATCGGTTCGTTCGAAACGGTTATCGCGGGTGATTTCAAAGTGCGATCGCTTCAGGAACATGCTGAAGATAGGAGAGTCGCTCTTGCCTGATACTTTTTCTAAGAAACTTGAAACAGCTTTTGAGTCCAAAGGGCAGCTGTGTGTAGGTATCGATCCGCACGAGGAAACTCTCATAGAGAATGGTTTCGAGGTTTCCGCTAGTGGTGTGCTTGAATTTGGCCTTGCGATGCTTGAAGAACTTGAGGGTTCAGTTTCCATTATCAAACCTCAAGTCTCATTCTTTGAGCGCTTTGGTTCAGCAGGGTTCGCCTCTCTAGAGACACTCCTTGATGCAGCTGAGGCTAAAGGCTTTCTTGTTATTGCCGACGCGAAGCGAGGAGACATAGGTTCCACCATGGAAGCCTACGCGCAGGCGTGGCTCGGGAAGTCAGCGCCATTTTCTTGTGATGCTTTGACTCTGAGTCCCTACCTTGGAGTTGGGGCATTAGCCCCTGCCGCTTCTATGGCAGCTGAAAGAGGTAAAGGATTATTTATCCTTGCTGCAACTTCTAATCCAGATGGGATTGAGATTCAGGCTTCCAAGAATGAAGTGTCAGTAGCAGCTCAAGTTGCACTGGAAGTAGATCGCTTGAATAGAAGCATTCGGTTCTAATGGTTTGGTAATTGGAGCCACTGTTTCTCTGTCAGATTTTGGATTGCTTAGTGTGAATCAGGAGCGTGAGACGCTTAGAACCCCAATTCTTGCTCCGGGCTTTGGTTTTCAAGGTGCCAGGCTTGAAGACGCAAAAGCAATTTTCAAGGACCTAAGCAGCGATGTCTTGTACTCAATCTCCAGATCCGCACTTCGGGACGGTATCAAAGGAGTCGGCAAGGCCGTTCAAGAAGATCAAAACACTCTTTACAAAGCCCTAAACCAATAGGCTTAATCCATGACTCGACTTACAGTGATAGCTGGTCCAACAGCCGTAGGTAAAGGCACTGTTGTTCGACACTTGATCGAGTCTCATCCTGAGATACTGCTATCTGTTTCGGCTACAACCAGAACTCCAAGAGCCGGCGAGGTTGATGGCGTTGACTACTTCTTCGTGTCTCACGAAGAGTTTGACCAAATGATCGCCAATAACGAGCTTCTCGAGTACGCGGTAGTCCACCTCAAAAACAAGTACGGAACCCCTAAGGCTCCAGTTGAGAAGGCTTTGGCTGAAGGTAAGCAGATAATCCTTGAGATAGACATTCAAGGTGCTGAGCAGGTAAAGGCCTCAATGCCTGAATGTAACTTGATCTTTATAGCCCCGCCAAGTCTTGAAGAACTCAAGAAACGTCTCGTTGGCAGGGGTACTGAAACCCCCGAAGAGATAGCTATCCGCCTAGAAACCGCTGAAACAGAGCTAGCCTCCCAAGGCTCTTTTGACCATGTGGTCATAAATACTGATGTGGCACAATGTGCCCAAGAGGTCTTAGACTTAATGCAGTCTTCGTGAACCCATTTGGTTCACATGTAATCAAAGGAAAAGTAGTACAAAAATGTCTGAAAAACTCGAAGGTATCGTATCTCCATCAATCGACGCACTTATGTCAAAGAGCGACTCCAAGTACGGATTGGTAATCTTCGCCGCCAAGCGTGCACGTCAGATCAACGATTACTACTCAGCACTGCACGAGGGTTCATTGTTCGACAACGTAGGCCCACTTGTTGATGCAGCTGTTGACGACAAGCCACTTTCTATCGCAATGCGCGAAATCGTAGAGGGTGCTGTAGTCGCTTCAGAAGCTAAAAACTAATCTGAGTAGCCTTGCGTATTCTCGTAGGGGTAACCGGAGGCATCGCAGCATATAAAGCTGCCGGTGTAATCCGAGGCTTTACTGAACTTGGACATACAGTCAAGGTTCTACCAACACAAAACGCCCTGCGCTTTATCGGTGCAACCACTCTCGAGGCACTCTCACACAACACCGTTGATCCTGACCTCTACTCCGACGTTGAATCTGTCAAGCACATTGCGCTGGCTCAAGAAGCAGATTTAGTTGTCGTTGCTCCGGCTACTGCAGCCTTTCTAGCTCGCTACGCCTCTGGTCTAGCTGATGACCTTCTTCTAAACGTTCTACTTGCAACCAAGGCAAAAGTTGTTATCGCACCAGCTATGCACACAGAGATGTGGATTCATCCGGCGACCGAGGCAAACGTTCAAACACTCAGGTCCAGGGGAGTAGTAGTCATAGAGCCTGCAGTCGGTCGACTAACTGGTGAAGACTCAGGAGCTGGTCGCCTACCGGAGCCCGAAGTTATTGTCGCTCATGCTCTGTCTGCAATCACCAAACAAGATTACGCAGGGAAGAAGATCACCATAGCCGCTGGTGGCACACGTGAACCAATTGATTCGGTTCGCTATGTGGGTAATCGTTCTTCAGGTAAGCAAGGAATTGCTCTAGCTGATGCTGCTTCTGCTCGTGGAGCTTCAGTTACTTTAGTTGCCATCAACATTGATTCTGATCTGTCCAGATTCGCGAACGTGGTTCGGGTTTCCAGCACGGATGAATTGTCATCTGCGTTGAACATAGCCGTATCAAATTCAGATGCAATCTTGATGCCAGCTGCCGTGAGTGACTTTAGGGTGTCAACTCCGATAGTTGGCAAGATGGATCGGGAAGAATCTGAAACGCTTACTCTGGAACTGGTTGCTAATCCGGATTTACTCGCTGGGTTATCTAAACATCGTGCCGACATGAACTTGGATGTGGTCCTAGTTGGCTTTGCTGCTGAAGTTTTAGAACAGGGTGAGGGCACTGACGAGTTGGCTGGGAGAGCAAAGACTAAGTTGACCAAGAAGAGCGTTGACATCATTGTTGCTAATGATGTCTCAAACGGTCAGGTGTTTGACGCAGACGAGAACTCAGCGGTCATAGTGACAGACACTGAACAGCACTTGGCAAGAGGCTCTAAACTCTCAGTTGCTAACAGTATCTTGGATGCTCTCCACAAGTTCTTGAAGTAGTACTCCGCGTTGTGTCGGATAGCAGAGATAAACTTGGCAACATATGAATAACACTAGGTATTTCACATCTGAATCTGTCACTGAGGGTCATCCAGATAAAATCTGTGATCAGATAAGTGATGCAATTCTCGACAACCTCATTGCACAGGACCCTGCATCTCGTGTTGCTGTTGAAACATTAGTAACCACAGGTTTGGTGCACGTGGCAGGTGAAATAACCACAGAAGGTTATGCAGAGATTCCAGACATCGTTCGCAGCAAACTGCTTGATATCGGCTACAACTCGTCTGAGATTGGTTTTGACGGAACTTCCTGTGGCGTGAGTGTCTCTATTGGAAAGCAATCAGCTGATATTGCATTAGGAGTTGACTCATCTCTCGAGGCGTTGTCAGGCAAGGCTGAAGATAACTATGACAATCAAGGTGCGGGAGACCAAGGAATCATGTTTGGCTTCGCTTGTGTTGAAACCAAAGATTTGATGCCGTTACCAATCAAAATCGCTCACTCTCTTTCAGAGCGCCTTGCCAAAGT
>JBEDBW010000113.1:0-2883 GCA_041177045.1 Actinomycetota bacterium
GGTCTTCACTCTTCAACTAGTAGGTCGTTCTATTGGTAAGAGTCTTTTCGGTCTTAGGGTATTGAAACTGCTTGCACCGGTGATCAAGTCAATCAACATTCTCTTTACGCCTTTGTCTCTTCCTACTGAGGAAACCGAAGAGTTTGAGGCGGAACTAATCGAATCTGTGGAAGAGCTTTCAGAGACTATTTCTCGAGAGATCATGGTGCCAAGAATTGACATGGCAACAGTCAAAGAAGATCAGACACTAGATGAGTCAATGACTGTGTTCTTTAGACATGGTTTCTCTAGACTTCCCGTTATTGGCAAGAACCTTGATGACATTAAGGGTGTTCTTTACATCAAAGATGTTGCGAAACTAATTCATGAGAACCCTTCCAAGGCAGCCAGTGTCACAGCTGTTGACTTGGCCAGAAAAGCTATTTTCATTCCTGAAAGTAAACCAGTGGATGACCTGCTCCAAGAGATGCAACTTTCCTCTACTCACATTGCATTGATTGTTGATGAGTATGGTGGTGTAGCTGGACTTGCAACAATGGAAGATGTCATCGAAGAGATCGTCGGAAACATCAGTGACGAGTTTGATAATGACCTTCCTGACATCGAAGAGCTAGAGGATGGCTGGGTTCGCGTTAGCGCGAAGCTTCCACTCTTCGAACTGGGTGAACACTTCGATCTAGAACTAGAAGATGAAGATGTCGACAGTGTTGGCGGACTGCTAGCAAAACAACTTGGTCGTCTTCCTGGTCGAGCGGACCAAATCGAGTTCTCAGGTTTAGAGATTAGAGTTGAACGCATCGAAGGTCGTCGTAAAAGAGTTATCACGGCACAGGTCCGCATGACAGCTGAATTGATTTCATCAAGAGCATCATTAGAAGAAGAGAACGAATGAGTGAATTTAGATCCGGTTTCGTTTCCTTCGTCGGAAGACCGAATGTTGGGAAGTCAACTCTTACCAACGCATTAGTCGGTGAGAAGATAGCGATCACCTCATCTAAGCCACAAACCACTAGAAGAGCTATTCGCGGAATCGTGAACACCGAGAATGCTCAAATCATCCTTGTAGACACACCCGGTCTTCACAGACCTAGAACACTTCTTGGACAAAGACTAAATAACCTGGTCGAAAACACCCTTGGGCAAGTCGATGTAATTGGTTTCTGTGTTCCAGCGAACGAGAAAATCGGTCCGGGAGATAACTTCATTAATGACCAGGTAGGCGAGTATCGCCGAGCAAAGTTCGTAGCCCTCGTTACCAAAAGCGAAACAGTTAGCCGAGACGCTTTAGCCCAGCAATTGGTTGCTATCAGTCAAATGCGTGAATGGGACGCGGTTATTCCAGTTAGTGCTGTTTCAGGGGAGCAGCTTGAAGAGCTTAAGGCTGTTCTAGGCTCACTACTTCCTAAGTCCAATGCCTTGTATCCAACCGACATGGCTACCGAAGAGAGCCTTGAAGACAGAGTTTGTGAACTAATCCGTGAGGCATCTCTTGAAGGCTCTAGAGAGGAACTTCCTCACTCTTTGGCTGTAACCATCGATGAGATGGGGCCTCGTAAGGACTCAAACATCTATGACATCCACGCGAACCTCTGGGTTGAGAGAGATAGCCAGAAGGCCATCATTATTGGTAAAGGTGGCTCCAGGCTCAAGCAGATTGGTATGGAAGCCAGGGCTGAGATCGAAAAGCTGGTTGGTTCAAAGGTGATGCTCAAGATTCACGTCAAAGTAGCCCCTGACTGGCAGCGAGATCCAAAACAATTGGGTCGACTAGGCATGTAAGGCTGTGTTAGCCTAAAACCCATGTTTACGATTCTCCTGCTTAGTTACCGCGGCGAGGCCTAATTCCGGCCCTCCCCGTCGCGGTGCTTTACGCATGACCGGAACCCCCAACTATCAATCTGTTGATTGCCAAAGACGGCAAAAGACCTTGGGTTTCTAGGAGAGACCATGAAAAATAATCAAAAACCAACGGCTATGCCGATACACAAGTACCGTCCATTCCACGAGCAGATAGCCGTCGAACTAGAAGACCGTACCTGGCCTACCAAACGTATTACTGAGGCACCATTGTGGTGTGCGGTTGATCTAAGAGATGGTAACCAGGCTCTCATTGATCCGATGAGCCCTGAACGCAAGATGAAGATGTTCAAGCTTCTTGTTGACATGGGCTACAAAGAGATTGAAGTTGGTTTTCCATCAGCTAGCCAAACAGACTTTGATTTTGTAAGAGAACTAATTGAAGGTGGACACATCCCTGAAGATGTGACCATCCAGGTACTTACTCAAGCTAGAGATCACTTGATCGAAAGAACTTACGAGTCAATCAAGGGTGTCCACCGAGCAATCGTGCACTTGTATAACTCAACTTCTGTTCTTCAGAGAAGAGTTGTATTCAACGCTGATAAGCAGGGTGTTATTGACATCGCTCTAGCTGGTGCACGCAAGTGTAAAGAGATGGAAGCTACAGTTCCCGAAACAGTTATTCACTATGAGTATTCACCTGAGTCATACACAGGAACAGAGCTCGAGTTTGCTTTAGAGGTTTGTAACGCGGTTATTGCTGAGTTCAATCCGAGTCCTCATCACAAGATGATTATTAATTTGCCTGCAACAGTTGAGATGGCCACTCCTAACGTTTATGCGGATTCAATTGAGTGGATGTCAAGAAACATTGATAGAAGAGATTCAGTTCTAATCAGCCTGCACCCACACAATGACAGAGGAACTGCTGTAGCTGCAGCAGAACTCGGTTACATGGCTGGAGCAGACCGTATCGAAGGTTGTTTATTCGGTAATGGTGAGCGAACAGGAAACGTTGACCTGATAACTCTTGGACTAAACCTATTTAGCCAAGGTATTGATCCACACATTGATTTTTCTAAC
>JBEDBW010000114.1:0-5175 GCA_041177045.1 Actinomycetota bacterium
CCGTTTGGTCTGACTAGTTCTGCTCGGAACTCTTGATTGCCAGCCTCACCAATACTTGAAAGAACCAAAAGCCTAAGATCATTTCCTGCATTAGCTTCTGCTTCAAATATTGCTGGAAGATTTCTTGAATCTCCGAATGAAATCTTGGCTGGTGTCAGAGCAGTGCTGAGAGCTAGTGGTAGTAAGCCTCCGACAACAGCAACTGTTAGTAACACTCTTCTCAAGCCGACTCGAGTTAGAGAGTCAAGCCAAATACAGATAGCGGCAATTACACAAACCACAGCAAGCATCATCAAAGGCGTTGGGCTTGCAAACACCGCCTTAGAGGTGTTCAAGAAAATAGACCCCGTTCCACCTGATGTGAAAGGGATTCCTTGAATCAACCAAAGGTTTGCAAGCGCTACCAAAGCGATCAGCCAAAGACCAAAAACTCCTTTTGCTTTAGCAAGAAGAGCAAGTAGGCCAAAAGCCAATAGACCCATTGCTGCCCAGCCAAGTAACTGATCTTGACCAAGGATTGCATCAAACAAATTCTTCTGCTTGCTCGGATAAGAAATTGTTGGATCAGCAAGAACTGCAAGTGGGGTTTGGTTGATAAACACTTGGTAGACAAGATATGGGAAGAGTAGAGCGGATGCTGGCAAAACGATTACCGCTGTAGTTGCAAATCTTCCTCTTGCTAGAACTGCATAAACAATTGCCAATATCACAAGCATCGGCAACGCACTTGGAGCGCTGGCAGCAGCAATCGCAAACAGCAATGAGCTAGCCGCTATCCAAGACCAAGTTTGAGCATTAGATCTAACCGAGCTCGCAATACCAAATCTTCCAGCTCTAGCTAGAGCAAATAGCAACCACGGCAAAGTGATTGAGAATATCACAGCAGGGAAATTGCCTTCTGACTGCGAAATAGTAAGAGCCGGCCAGAAAGCATAGATAAGTGCAAGTGGAATCTTCAGTGTGTTTCTGAGCGTGATTGTGGATAGCAATCTCCAAGCACCAAAGTAAGCAAGTGGTAGTGCTAAATAGAGCACTGCCGACAAAGCAAGGTTAGGAGCGAAGAAGGTTAGCGATCCGATAAACAACAGCACCCAGGTAAAGGGATCACTAGGAGCTGCAAGTCCAAGGCCAGCAAACTGATAGCTAGCACCTGTATTGGCAAAAAGTTGAAGCCAACTATCGCTCAGCGGTAGAGCGAACCCACCCTTTACAGCCCTCTCTAAAGGGAAGTATTGGAAAGAGAGCACCAGTAGGCCAAGCATGACCCATAGTCCTCCGCTGGCTGCAAAGCTGCGTTGGACAACGTTGGTTCTAGTTGCTGGGGCTTCTTGGAAGTTAGCAAGGTTTGTCTTTTGCTCTTCAAGCTCTAGAGCCAATCGACTTCTAGATTTCACCTGAGCCGATGTTGCAAACAGTGGTCTGAGCGAGCGGAGCTTGGCTCGATGTCTATCTCTGAGTCTTGCTCTAACAGTGAAGAAAGCCCAGAGGTTGGCTCTGAGTGTGAAGAGAATTCGATCTGGTCTCTTCATAAGCAAAAGGGCAGCAACCTGAATCACCGAGAGTGCTGGCAAAGCGAGCCAGTAGAGGAAAGAAACAAATAGTGGCAGGTGAGCTAAGCGTAGGTGATTCGTGGCCTTTGCCATGGCGAACTTAACTGATCCGCCTAACCACTTCTTATCTCTCTTGCCATGCAGAGATAACTCAGCATGTCTAACTCTTGCTGTTGGAACAACAACAACTCGGAAGCCAAGTTGATGGGTCCTAATTCCTAAATCGATATCTGCTGCTAGTTCTGGTGCAACAAGTGAGAATCCCCCGAGCTCTGCCCAAACATTTGCTCTAATCAACATCGCATTGCTTGTCACAGCAAGTACGTCACTCATCCAGTCGTACTGCTTCTGATCAAGTTCATTGTTCACAAGAGAGAAAGGCTTTACTGACCTGGTAACAGTCAGGCCTTGTTGAACAATTAGTTTTTGGTTTTCATGACCAACTTGCTTTGGCGAAGCAATTGCAACAAGCGGGGAAAGTTCTAATGCTCGAACTAGTTCGGCTAGTGCATGCACCTCTGGAATTGAATCATCATGAATGAGCCAGATTGCAATGTCATCAAGATTCTCTAAGCCTTCAAGAACCTGTTTAATTCCAAGAGCAGATAGCTCAGCAAAGTTGGCTTTTTCTTGAATGGCTAGAACAGCATGCTTATTGGATTGAGCAATGAATGAATCAAGAAGTTCAGTTGTTTCATTTGTATTTGAACTGTCCACTACTAGAGTGCGTTCAATTCTGAAGCTCTGCTTCTCAAGAGCTTCTAAGTTTTTTTGTAAATAGAGCGGTTGTCCATTTGAAACTACAACCGCCACCACACGCATACTCATGCCGTGGCCAGTCCTTAGACTAAGCGCGCTTCTTTAGCTTGCGACGTTCGCGCTCGCTTAGGCCACCCCAGATACCGAATCTTTCATCGTTAGCTAGTGCATAGTCCAAGCACTGCTTCTGAACATCGCAACCTGAGCAGATGCGTTTTGCATCTCTAGTTGAACCACCCTTTTCAGGGAAGAAAGCTTCTGGGTCTGTCTGTGAACAAAGAGCGTCTCGCTGCCAGGCTAGAGGGTTGTGGTCCCCACTTAGATCTCCACCAAGCATTGAGCGAAGGAATGGATCCTTAAACCAGTCTTCCGGTACTTGGCCAAAGCTCTCGTTCATCGACATGCGGTTCCTCTCAAATCTCTCCAGCTTGAAAGCTAGATTTCACAGTTGTAATTACAACGCTGTAAGTATTGTGGTGTCAACTTGAGAATAGGTCAAATCGAGAACCGTTATAAAGCCTTAACATTCGATATTTCCCGTATTTATAGGGCTTTTAGCACCTCCAATCATCGGAGATAACCTAGACCCATGAAGATTTTAGTTACCGGCGGTGCCGGGTACATCGGTTCCCATGTAATCAGGCAGCTAGTAGCTGAAGGACATGAACCTGTGGCCCTTGATGATCTAACCAACGGAAAGAAGAACCGCCTAGGTGAAACTCCCCTAGTTCAGCTAGATCTAGCCTCCCCTAATGCCACAGCCGAACTAGTAAAAGCCTTCAAGGAGCACTCAATTGAGGGGGTAATTCACCTCGCCGCTCGCAAGGCTGTTGGTGAATCTGTAGAGCGTCCTGAGTTCTACTACCAACAGAACATCAACTCAGTAGCAAACCTTCTTCTGGCTATGCGTGAGTCACAAGTCATGAATATGGTTTTCTCTTCGAGTGCTGCTGCCTATGGCTCTCCAGATGTTGATCTCGTCAACGAAGACTACTTAGCAAGACCAATCAACCCATACGGTGAAACAAAACTAATTGGCGAATGGATGATGGCAGATGCCGCTAGAGCCTGGGGACTAAAAACTGTGAGCCTTAGATACTTCAACGTTGCAGGTGCTGGCTTTGATGATCTTGCTGACACATCGGTAGCTAACTTAATTCCAATTGCCTTCAACGCAATCAAGAACAACCAACCTATTCAAGTGTTTGGCACAGACTGGCCAACACCGGATGGCAGTTGTGTCCGTGACTACATTCACGTTCTTGATTTAGCTGATGCACACATCGCCGCACTTGATTATCTAGATCAAGAAGTTCGCGAATATTCAGTATTCAATGTTGGAACAGGAAAAGGTTCTTCTGTTCTAGCTGTGATCGATACCATCCACAAAGTAATTGGTAGAGATTTTGAAGTTGATCTAGTGGAGAGAAGACCTGGCGATCCAGCATTCCTGAGTGCAGATGTTTCACGAATTGAAAAGACTCTAGGTTGGAAAGCAAAGCAGAGTTTGGAAGATATTGTTTCTAGCCACTACAAAGCTAGTTTGAACTAACCGCCATAAACACAGTTCCATTACCAGTAAGGCTAAAACTTCTGGCATCCCCAGCCATAAATACAGCTTCTCCGCTGTTAATCACTTCACGCTCTTCTTGGCTATTGCTAACCGCAACTGAGCCCTGGGTGCATAAAACAATTGAATCCCCTGGCAGATTTAGATCGGCAAGCAGATTATTTGATCCCACTTCCCCGCGATAGAAATCAAACTCTGGAGTCGGCAAATCAAATTTCTCAAAGCCAACGGCTAATGTCTTGGTTTTCACAAGCTCTGGCTCAGTACTTTCAAAGGCAAGAACTTTAGTGAGTTCCTCAACATCTATGTGTTTAGGAGTAAGCCCTCCTCGCAAGACATTGTCGCTAGCAAGCATTACCTCAACACCTAAGCCAGATAGATATGCGTGCGGCATGCCTGCAGGCACGAACACTCCTTCGCCTCTGCCTAGAATCATGTGATTCAAAAGTAGTGCTGTCGCAATTCCTCTATCTTTGCCATGGTGCTCAGCTAAATGAACAACTAGATCAACAAGAGCCGGGCACTGCTCAGCAGCATCAATGAGATTAGTTACAAAATTCTCATCACAAGAAGGAGAAGTAAGCGTTGCTAGAAATACTTTCTCAATGCCTGAATCTGTTTCAAGTAAGTCAATCCACTCCTTCAAAACTTCCGTGAGCTTCTCATTCGTGCTTGCTTCTAATAGCTCAGCAAATCTTTCTTGAATCAAGGCTCTGTTGCTAAACCCAACTAAAGCATCAAAACGATCAGTCAGAGCAACTATGAGTTCGGCTTAGCCTTGTCATCTTTGTAGTTACGATTCGGAGCGTCAACTGGAATACCTTGAGTATTCTCTCGGTTGAAACCTTCTATTGCTTGGGCTGGGTTTGGATGAGCCTGGATAGATAGTGGTGCTTCAGCAGCCAAAATCTTTAGAAGAAAAGGAAGCCTTGATTCTCTAGCTTGAGACTCGAGAACCTCTTGCAAAGAATGACCCGCTCCAACGACTTGAGTCGGAGATCCATCGTGGGTTCCAAACCATATTTCAGCCATCGGCTTGCCTGTTGCAGGAAAGCCGAAGTAGTCGCTGATTAGGGTTTTTGAACCCCACGCATAGTCCAGGGCTTGGTTAGATAGTTTGACTAGCACCTTCTAAGCCTAACTAAACAGCCTTTCAGGCGAGGCCTTGCCACCCATAGACTTGTGGGCAGGGATTATGACAAAGCAGAAGCAAAACAAACTCAAGAAGCCGGGGAAACTAGCCCGCTACTTGGCATACCTGTCCCTAGTCGTTCTAATCTCAGGCGACTCACTTTT
>JBEDBW010000115.1:0-4843 GCA_041177045.1 Actinomycetota bacterium
TCACCTTCAAGAATTCTGGTTCCATTGGCTCTGAGTTCACCTCTCGGCACAACTACCAACCAACAGCCTCTAGGACCTGTTGCTGTTTGAGCTCCACAGCCTAGATGAGGTGCTTCAAGTGCTGTCTGAACTTCAAATACAGCCTCTCCTCCGCCGCTCACACCCGTAGGGGCAGCTGAGAATTCGTTGCTGGTCTCATTTGAGAAGTATTTGATGAAGTTGTAGGTGGTTTCACCACCGACTGTCTTGAAAGGCACTCTGTACGACTTTAGGAACGGCTGGTTCACAGGAGGCGGAATCAAGAATGAAGTGTTGTAGGCCTGGTTAGGGTCTTCACCTTTCATAAGGTCTCGGTTAGCAGTGAATGAACCCATTAGGTTTTCAGTGGCTGTAATTGGAGAACCCCACTGACACTGCTGAGGAGTTGGACCGGTTTCGTCTCCCCAACACTGCATGATTTGAACGTAGTTGCTAGCTAACTCTCCAGGCATAGTTCGGTCAAGACCTGACCAGCTAACTTTGACACCCTGGTTTGAAAGGTTACGTGTTTGTGAAACAGTAACTTGAAAGTTTTCAAACTCGTCATAGAAGTGACTGGTTTGATCTCGTGTGTCAGAAAGCCAAGTCTTTGATACTTCACTACCGGTTTGAGCAGTCGAAGCAGAAGGTGAGACCAGAAAGGTCAAACCAATTGCTGAAACTAAAAGAAATCTCAAAACCGTTCTTGGCTTCATCAGTTCTTCTTACCTCTTCTTAACACAGATAAGACTGGCACAGCAAGTAGCAGTGCAATGAAGAGAATAATCAGGAAGACAATTTGTGCTTGTGCAAAAGCTCTTCCAGATGGGTTTGGTGGGTTTATAGCTTCAGCAGAAACTGCTTGGCAAATACCAGTGTCATTGTCACAAAAACCAGGTCCAACAATGCCGTTATCTACTATTCCGCCGTTATCTACATAACCGCCACCACCAGTTCCTGGATTAGTACCTGGATCTGTTCCTGGGTCAGTGCCAGGATCAGTCCCTGGGTCTGTACCAGGATCGGTGCCCGGGTCAGTGCCTGGGTCAACTACTCCACCAGCACCTGGATCAGGTCCGGTGTAACCCTTCTTGTCTGCAGCTGGAGGCATTGGTGCATTCTTGGCTAGCAAGTTAGTTCCATCTGATGAGAAAGTTGGGTTGTTACATTTAGCAACATCTTTATTCTTCGCACTCACCCCTGGAATCTTCTTAACCTGTTCAAGACCTGCTTTCACAAGGTTGATTGGTAGCGGTGAGTAACCAAGAACTTCAGCCTGCTGTTGACCTTCACATAGGTAGTAGTAAGCAAAGTCTCCGAGAGTAGTTCCCTTTGCTGCTGTGAAAGAACCAGAAACAGCTGTTGGCACAATCAAGTATGAGTAGCTAGACAAAGGATAAGACCTAGGGTCTTTAGAGTTGTAAACACCAGTCAAGATCTGAGTCAAGTAGGTGTTTCCTGGTCGAGTATCAATCTTTGCTTCCAACAGAGCCACAGCAACGTTAGACGCAGTTGGTAACACGTAGTGATCTGAATCATTCAAAAGCTTCACTACTGGGAAACCTGTCTTCAACGCATAGGAATACTCAACGTAAGTAATAGTTCCTTCGTTAGCGTTCTGAGAAACGTATCCTGATACACCCTGAGATCCAGGCTGAGAAACATATCCCTTTCCTGAAACCACTGGGTAGTTAGATGTCAAACCACAAGGGGTGCTTCTTCCTGCAAGCTTGCAGTAGTCATCCCAAATCTTGGTGTGCTCATCAGCCATCCATGAAGTGAACTGAGCTGTAGAACCGGAACCGTCAGAACGAACAACAGGAACAATCTTTCGTTTAGGCAGAGAGACACCTGGGTTCTCCTCTGCAATTGCTGCGTCATCCCAAGATGTGATTACTCCAGTGAAGACCTTGGTCAAAGTCTCCCCTGACATCTTCAGGTTGGTGAATCTCTTGCCACCAATCTTTAGGTTGTACATCAAAGCAGTACCACCGGCAACTAGAGGAATGTAAGCGAATGCTCTAGAAGGAAGAACATCAACAACGCTTCCATCTTTCAAACCATAAGGAATTTCAGAAGAAGCAAAGTCAACAGTTCCAGCTTCAGAAGAAGCAAAGTCAACAGTTCCAGCTTTGAACTGGTTACGTCCATCAGATGAACCTGTGCTGGCGTAATTCACACGCATTCCATACTGAACTACGTTTCTTCTCCACTGGTCGATAGCGTTTGCTGACCAAGAAGATCCAGCACCGTTAACCGGAACATACTCGGCAGCCTGAGCTGGCGAGCTAGAGAAACCAAAGAGGATTGCAAGAGTCAGCGAAGCTGACAGCACTCGAGTTTTCAGACTAAGTCTCACTTTGCGACCTTCTTCTTTGTTAGCTTTTTGATGTTCTTGACCAAGTTGCCAAATACGTTCTTGTCTGAACCCAAAATTCTGGCAAGCATGAAAAGAATTAGAACTAGGAACATTAGAACTGCAGCAGTTCCAAATCCACGAGCAATCATTGTTGGCTCAGGAGATTTCACAAACTGGAAAATTGCAAGTGGAAGAGAAACCATAGGACCGTTTGTTGGGTCTAGATTCATGCTGGCGGTAAATCCTGAAGTTAGAAGAACAGGAGAGGTTTCACCAATACCTCTAGCAGTTGCCAAGATGATGGCAGTTGTTAGACCTGATCTTGCAGTTGGCAGAGTAACCATCCAGGCAGTTCTCCAAGCACCAGCTCCAAGACCAAGGGAAGCCTCTTTCAAAGTTCCTGGCACGATACGAAGAACAACATCGGATGCTCTAATCATGATTGGAAGCATCATTACGCTGATTGCAAGAGCTGCAGCAAAACCTGACTTCTGAACACCTAGCAAAAGAATTGCTGTTGCGTAGATAAACAAACCAGCCACAATCGAAGGAAGAGCAGTCATAGCTTCAACCATCGTTCTTACGAAGCGGCTGTACTTACCTGGGATCTCGTTTAGGAAGACAGCTGTAATCAAACCAAGCGGAATGGTGATAGCAAGAGCAATAGCAATCTGAATAAGAGAACCCATGATTGAGTGCAGAATTCCACCAGAACTTAGCGGGTCTAGAGGACCGGCAAGGCTCATGTCTTCAGTGAAGAAGTTTAGGTATGGAAGAGCTTCGAATCCCCTTGAGATTGTGAAAACAACAATAAACACAAGTGCGGAAAAGATAACCACAGCAGCTGATCGAATGACAACAGAGGCTACTCTGTCCTTCACTCCCTCACGGTCATCATCAATGGCTGTAATCAGCGCGAAGAAGACAATGAATAGTGCATATGCAATAAGAACAAATGTCAGGACTCCATTTAGCGGAGCAATTGAGAATAAGAACCCGGTTGCAGCAATTGCTGAAGTAGCTGCAGTAACAGTCGTCAACAAGTCACGGATTCTAATTCCGTGAAGTTGACGTTTTTGTTCTTCCATCATGTTTTGAGTAGTCATTAGCTGCTAGCTCCTGATCTTGAACGGGCAACGATTGACGAAGCAGCGAAGTTAACAATCAAAGTCATGATAAATAGTGCAAGACCGGCAGCCATCAAAGCAGACATACCCATTTGAGTTGCTTCACCATATCTCAAAGCAATAAGGCTTGATACAGAGTTAGCACCATTCTCAAGAATTCTTGGCTGAACAACGAATACCGGCGAGATGATCATGTAAACAGCAATGGTTTCTCCAAGTGCTCGACCTAGACCAAGCATTGTTGCACCGATGATTCCACCCTTACCGAAGGAAAGAACAACGTTCTTAACCATTCCCCAACGAGTTGAACCTAAACCTAACGCTGCTTCTCTTTCACCAATTGGAGCTTGAGAGAAAACTTCTCGCATAACAGAGGTAACAATCGGTGTAATCATCAAGCCAACAACAATTCCTGCAATCAAGCTAGATGATGTGAAGACTGTGTTGCTAGTTAGTGGATCTGAAGGGTCGCTTCCCTCAACAGCTAGGAAAGGAATCCAACCAAAGTTTTGAGAGAGCCACTTAGCTACAGGTGTGACTTCGTTTTGGAGGAAGAAGAAACCCCACAAACCAAAAACAACCGATGGAATAGCGGCCATGAGGTCCACCATCGTAATAAGTGCACGCTTAATTCGTCTCGGTGCGTACTCACTTATATAGAGTGCTGTTCCAAGAGAGAAAGGAACGGCAACAACGATTGCAATGATTGCAATGATTACTGTTCCAGCAATAACTGCTGCGATTCCAAAGTTTCCTGAGTCTGGCTCCCAGGCCTGAGTAGTAAAGAAACCAAAACCAACTGAACCAAGAGCTTCTGTTGCTCTGAGGGTTAGGAATAAACCAACAAGACCCATGATTACTAGCACCGAGCTTCCGGCACTTCGCATTACCGTCCTAAAGATGCGATCTTGAAAGTCCCAAACATACTTGAGTTGACGGGGTTTTTGGGTATCTGCGGCCATCGCCAAAGCGTCTTGAGACAGAGACTGTTGGGTTTTAGTGGCCATGGCTTGATTATCGCCTGAAGCAATGAAGCGAACCTGCTCCAAAGGTTAACGCAAGTTGAATTATTGTCCACATCGGTTGATGGGCCTGTGCAAAATTAGGCATTTGCCTGTCGACTTGGTGTTCAAAAACAGGCTCGATTGGGCCGAATTTAGGGGTTATTTGTGATTTCAATGGCGTTTGAAACCCCAATTGCACCCGAAGAAGACTTGATTATGGCAGCTACCGTCAGTTTTGCTCCTGCTGGGTACTTGGACCCAGAAAGTATCATCTTCCAGTCCGCGGCATCATCAACGCCTAATACCTGCCATGAACCGCTATTGACCTTGATAAC
>JBEDBW010000116.1:0-2746 GCA_041177045.1 Actinomycetota bacterium
TTGTCCTTGCGCTGTAGGGCTAGACAGATTCTCTTAGTAACAATGAATGAAACTATTGGAAGAAGAATCAGTGAGATCTGCATGGAAACTAGCACCTGGTTCAAGTTCATCTTGAAGTGGGTAGCAATTAGGTCCGTGCTCGCACCAGCCCATAGAACTGCGTAGAACATTACTCCCGCAGCACCAATAGCGGTTCTGGTAGGAGCGTTACGAGGACGATCAAGCATGTGATGCTCACGCTTGTCTCCAGTAACCCAGTTCTCAATGAATGGATAGATGGCTACAAGAGCAAGGAACAACAAGCTGACGGCTAGTGGAATCAAGATGTTCATTGAAACGGTGTATTCACCAATCATGAACTCCATACCAGTAGGAGCTAGACGAAGAGCTCCATCCAGCCATCCAATGTACCAGTCCGGTTGAGTACCAGCAGAAACAGGGGATGGGTCATAACCACCGTAGTTCCAGATCGGGTTGATTGTGAAGAAAGTTGAAATGACCATGATCACACCGAAGACGATGAAGAAGAATCCACCAGCCTTTGCTACATAAACAGGCATTAGAGGATAGCCAACAATGTTGGTGTCTTTTCTACCTGGGCCTGAGAAGTGAGTGTGCTTGTGAATGATCAACATGAACAAGTGCACGGCAAGGAAGACAAGGATAAGTGCAGGAATAAGCATGATGTGCAGCGCATACAAACGACCGATAACAACGTGTCCAGGGAACTCACCGCCGAAGAGAAGTGAAGAGATTCCTGTTCCGATGAATGGAACACCCTTGATCATTCCGTCAATAATTCTTAGACCGTTACCTGATAGAAGATCATCAGGAAGTGAGTAACCGGTGAATCCGCCAGCCATAGCTAGCACAAATAGAACGAATCCAACAACCCAGTTCAACTCACGAGGCTTACGGAACGCTCCAGTGAAGAAAACTCTAAGCATGTGAAGACCAGCAGCTGCCACGAACAACAATGCTGACCAGTGGTGAACTTGACGCATGAGCAATCCACCACGAACTTCGAAGGTGATGAACAAGCTTGACTCGTAGGCCTTTGAAATCATCGCTTCCTTAAGAGGAGCGTAGACGCCATCGTATTTGGTCATTGCCATTGATGGGTCGTAGAAGAAGGTTAGGAAAGTACCTGAAAGTAGAAGTACGAAGAATGAATACATCGCAACTTCACCGAGCATGAATGACCAGTGGTCAGGGAAGATCTTGCGACCAAACTCCTTCAAAATTCCTGATGCACCAACTCGCTCATCTACATAGTTTGCTGTGCCAGCGAGGAATGAGTTCTTCTGTGGCTTAGTTTGAGTAGTCGACATTATTTGACACTCCTATCCCAGAATGATGGACCTACTGGTTCCAAGAAATCACTTTGTGCAACAAGGTAACCATCTTTGTCCACCGTGATTGGAAGCTGAGGAAGAGGTCTGGCTGCAGGACCAAAGATAACTTTGCAACCATCGATTAGGTCGAAAGTTGATTGGTGGCATGGGCAAAGAAGATGGTGGGTGTGCTGTTCGTATAGTGCAACAGGGCAACCAACGTGAGTACAAATCTTTGAGTAGGCAACAATACCTTGGTAAGACCAACCTTTACGCTCGTCTGTTTCCTTCAATTCGCTTGGATCAACACGAACTAGAAGTACAGCGGCCTTGGCTTTTTCTTCTAAGTAATCCTTCTGTGTTGGGTTTAGTCCAGCAGGAATAACCTGGAATACAGAACCCACAGTCACATCAGATGCCTTGATTTCAATTCCTGTTGGGTCCTTGGCAAGGCGTGTGCCTGGTTTCCAGAATGTGTGTCTCAAAGAGTCACCTGGATTAGGACCTAGGTCTGCGAACAAGATAATCCCTGGGAATGGGAAGAGAGCAAGTGATCCGTAAAGAGTTCTGCGAATTAGCTTTCTTCTAGTGAAGCCTGACTCTTGGTTAGCTGCTGCAAGAATTTCTACTGCCGCAGCTCGCTTGTCGTCTGACCCTCTAACGAGGTGACGGTCTTCAGAAACTTCATTGTCAGGCATAAGTGTCTTAGCCCAGTGCACGGCACCGATACCAATACCCATTAGACCTAGAGTCATTCCAATTCCTAGGTACATAGTGTTTAGGCGAACACTTGAAAGATCTTCAGAAAGAGGGAAGTTGAAGTAAGCCCAAAGAGCAAAGGCGCTTCCAAGCATTGAAAGGGTAAACAGAAGTGCTACTTGTCTAACCGCTGCCTTCTCATGCTTGACACTCTTGTCAGTCATGCGAACGCGGTGAGGCTCTAGACCAGGGTCAGCAATGGCGTCATTGTTGACTACACGCAGTCCCAGTTCATACTCGTGATCAGAGTAAGAGCCTGCTGCAGGTGCAGCTGCCTTGCTTGTTTCTACTTCTTTCGAGTTGTCGCTCATTTAATCTCTCTATTAGTTTGACTTGGCTGCAAGCCAGACGGCGATGATGATAAGTAATCCAAGAAGTCCAAACCAAGCAACCAGACCTTCAGATACTGGGCCTAAACTTCCTAGTTCTTCACCACCTACTGAATCGTTGTTCTGAACATAGGTCAGGTAGGTGATGATGTCGTTCTTTTGTTCTGGAGTGATGTTCGCGTCGTTGAAGACGGGCATGTTCTGAGGTCCAGTAACCATGGCTTCATAAATTGTTTTAGCAGATGAGTTCATCAGGTGGGGAGCATACTTACCCTGAGTAAGTGCTCCACCAGCTCCAGCTGCGTTGTGACACATAGCACAGTT
>JBEDBW010000116.1:2805-5654 GCA_041177045.1 Actinomycetota bacterium
CAATAAAGGCGGCCATTGCAGCAATATCTTCTTCAGTGAACTGAACTGGTTTTACTTCAAGCTGAGGACCGCTAGCGGCTCCTGGCATACGACCTGTTGAAACTTGGAAGTCAACTGAAGCTTCACCAACTCCGATTAAGTTTGGTCCGTTCTCAGTTCCTTCAGCATTCTTACCGTGACATGATGCACAGTTCGCTAGGAAAATCTTTTTACCAAGATCAATCTGCTCTTGAGTTCGAACTACTTCGCGATCAGGGGAGACGGCTGCGCTAACTGTTGAGTAACCGGTACCAACTACCAACAGACCAGCAAACATGACAATACCTAGAGCCTTTGGACTGCGTCGCAATCCATTTATCTTGCGCCTAAGTTGCTTCATTTATAGATTCAGCTCTTTCTTCTCTTTTTATTTCAAAACGTAAATGATGAGGAATAGACCAATCCAAACCACATCGACGAAGTGCCAGTAGTAGGAAACCACGATTGCCGCGGTTGCTTCCTTGTGACCAAACTTTTTAGCAGCGAATGTTCTACCAATCACGAACAAGAATGCAATCAAACCACCGGTCACGTGAAGAGCGTGGAAGCCTGTAGTCATGTAGAAAGCAGAACCATAAGAGTCGCTACTTAGTGTTACACCTTCGCTGATTAGAGTTGCGTACTCCCAAACCTGTCCAGCTACGAAGACAGCTCCTAGAACGTAGCTGATGATGAACCACTCAACCATTCCCCATTTCACAGGAGATTTCCCTGTAGATCTAGGCTGCATACGTTCTGCTGCAAACACACCGAACTGGGCTGTAAACGAAGAAGCAACCAGGATTAGGGTGTTGATAAGTGCGAATGGAACGTTGAGAATTGAGGCACCGTTTTCCCAGAGCTCAGGAGCGTTGGCTCTGAGGCTGAAATACATGGCAAATAAGGCTGCGAAGAACATAACTTCGCTTCCAAGCCACACGATGGTTCCTACAGAAGTAGGGCTTGGACGGTGAATTTGCGAATGAGCTAGGGGAGCGGTCGACATGGTTTAATACTACCTTTCCAAATCGTTATAAAGGCGTTGTTTCCGTTATCGTGGCGGAGATTTTAGACGGAAATTGATTTTTTGAGGGCTAAACTAATGGGCATGAATGAAGCGCTCAGTTGGTCAAAAATCTTGCAGGAGCTACACAGCAAGAATGATCTAACAAAGTCTCAAGCAATCTGGGCTATGGAACAGATTATGAGTGGGGAATCCTCTGAAGAGCACATGGCCGCCTTTCTTTTGGCACTTCGAACCAAAGGCGAAACTGTAGACGAGATTTCAGGGTTCGTTGATGTCATGTTGGCGAATGCTTTGCCGATGCCAATCTCAAATGACGCTATAGACATCGTTGGTACAGGTGGAGATCAACTAGGAACTGTCAACATCTCGACAATGGCAGCAATCGTGGCGGCGGCTTGTGGTTACCCAGTCTTGAAACACGGCAGCAGATCAGCTTCTGGTAAGACTGGATCCTCAGAAATGCTTGAAGCTCTTGGCATTAACCTGGAGCTCACGCCAGAGCAATTGACCCAGGTTTTCGAGAAGGCAAAGATCGTGTTCTTCTTCGCTCCTAAATTCCATCCTTCACTGAAACACGTAGGTCCAACCAGAAAGAAGCTAGGGATACCTACAACCTTCAATTTCCTAGGACCATTGGCTAACCCTGCTCAGCCAATTGCCACTGCTCTGGGGGTTGCAAACGCCTCAATGGCCCCACTATTAGCCTCTGAATTGGCTTCAAGAGGGCGAACTGGCCTAGTTTTTAGAGGCTCAGACGGTCTAGACGAGCTCACAACGACCGGTCCAAGCGATATTTGGGTGGTATTTCACGGTAAAGTCACCCAGAATACCTTTGATCCGGCAGATTTTGGCATCAAAAGAGCGTCAGTTAAACAACTTTTGGGCGGAGATGCACATGCAAACGCCGAAGTTGCCAAGGCTATCTTCGGCCTAAATACAGGGTTTAAGGGGGAGAAGGGGCCAATTCAGGACATTGTCGCCCTTAATGCTGCCGCTGGCATGACTGCTTACGAATTGAGCAAACTGAAATCAATAGATCATTTCAACCTGACGGATTCCTTGGCTAAGAATTACTCACTTGCACATGAAGCGATGCAGGACGGCAGAGCTTTGGCAAAGTTGAATCAATGGGTTGAGTTGAGCCAATCCTTCGGGGAGTAGCCATTCTAGAGGAATAAAACATAACTTGACATAATGTTCATTATCGGTGTTATATCGATCCAGGTTCAGTGAATCTATCCCGTAGCCATTCCCTGAGCTCATGTGGTGCTAATGACTCGTCGCTTGCAATTAGTTCTGCTACGTTCCACCAGCGATACTCGAGAATGTCTCTCAATTCGTCCTGAGTGAATCCAGATGTGTCAGGTTGGAATTGTTTGACTTTTAGTTCATAGATCGTGTCTGTGTACGTGTGGTAATTCTTACCATCAGCCCAATCCCAACGACCAGAAACAACCAGAACTGGTTCTCCCAAAACCTCTGGGCGAACTTTCATGCCGGTTTCCTCATAAAGCTCTCTGACGGCTGCTTGCAATGTTGATTCTCCAGAATCGATTCCGCCACCCGGTGTGAGCCATCTAGGCGGCAATCCAACCTCAGGATCAAAGTGGGTCTTGAGCAGAAATACACGATTTAGCTCGTCAACCAGCATAATCCGGGCCGTTGCACGATGTTTTACATGCGTTTTGGCGGTCATTTTGAGAGTTTTACTCCATTTTCGGTGCTTTTTGGGTCAAAACCGAAGAATTTCATAGAGGTTTGCATTAAATAACCAACAGAAACAGCAAAAAGGGCTGTACCTATC
>JBEDBW010000117.1:0-2841 GCA_041177045.1 Actinomycetota bacterium
GCTCTAACAACTAGTACTAGTCCAACAATGGATGCAACCCATGTGATTCCTGAGCCTTCTGGCAAACCCAGAGTGGTCAAGACGCTGTGGAAGGTCACCAGAATAGCCTCGATAACCCATTTGAAAGGCCAGAGGATGATTGCGAATATATCCATTTACTTATCCTTATCTATTGAAACCGTTGCTAGCTGAGCAAACACAAACCCGTGCTTGCTTAGCCCAAACCACTTAGGACCTGGAGATACTTCATCAACCCCACCTTTTGAAAAGGGGTTGCATCTGAGTATCCGCCAGGTTGTTAGAACAGAACCTTTTACCAAACCGTGCTGCTGTATAGAGCCTAAACCGTAAGCAGAGCAGGAAGGGTAGAAACGGCAAACATCGCCATACAGCGGAGAGATGATCTTTCTCCAAACGACGATGAAAGCAATAAAGGCATTTCTCGGCAAGAGCCAGAGGTTTACCAATAGTGTCTTCATCTGTTTACCTTATTAACAACTCTTACTTATTGACCTGTTTAGCCGCATTTGTCACGCATGCCTTAAGTTCGGTTTCAAGTTCCTGCCAGGACTTGCTCTTTATTGAAGGCAGAGCTCTGACTACCAGAGTCTGTCCTCTCTGAAAATCACCCAAGGTATTTCTAACAGCTGATCTGAGTCTTCTTTTCGTGAGATTTCTTTCGACGGCCGATCCCACAGATTTAGATACGACAAAACCAAAACGTGGTGAATTGGATTGAGTATCGCTTTTTAGATAAATAACCATGCTGTCGCCGACTACTTTGCGACCAGATCTCATGGTTGATCGAAAATCCTCGGCCCTTATAAGCCGGTTCTCTCGAGCCAGCATGAAGAAACTACGCAGACAGTTCGGTGCGGCCCTTGCGGCGACGAGCA
Source organism: Actinomycetota bacterium (assembly GCA_041177045.1). Lineage (GTDB taxonomy): Bacteria > Actinomycetota > Actinomycetes > Actinomycetales > Microbacteriaceae > Rhodoluna. Next base: position 897 of record JBEDBW010000117.1, read on the forward strand.
GCAAGGATAGCTCGGCCAGCACGAGTCTTCATGCGAAGACGGAAGCCGTGAGTCTTTGCTCTGCGGCGGGTGTTAGGTTGGAAAGTACGCTTGCTCATGAGGTGTTACTCCAAAACTTTTTGTGGGTTCACGTCGAAAGTGAAGTTAGCTGGTGCCCGGTGAACCCAATGCCGAGCAACCTGTTAAACTTACGGCAATATTGGGGCTCGGGTCAAGTTATATTCAAAATTTTTATTGAATTAATCGAAATTTTCCAAAGATCAAAATGGGCGTTTTTGATAACATTTTGGATTTAAGTCAAAAAATTTACCCTTTCGATTTGCAATTTCATTCACTTAGGCAGTTGAATAACTAGAGATACTTTTCCACAGACTCAAAAACACACAATGTTAGAGTTATGCACAGGTTCTCCACAGGTGTTAATATCTGTGGACTCGGTTGTGGAAAACTACATGACGAGCAGTAATTCATTGAATTTTGAAAGAAACCCATGGCCGAAATGACTGGTATTACCACTGAACAGTGGCAAGACGTCGTCTCTAGACTCAGAGAGGACGAACGCATCACCAACCAGCTACTCGGTTTCGTCAATTTGATCTCGGTCCAAGGTGTTTTAGGTGAAACACTTTATTTACAGGTCGCTAACGAAATGACCAGGGGAATCATTGAGCAAAGAATCAAGCAGCCACTGCTTGAAACCCTCTCAACAGTTGGCCTAGACGAGGCACCTACCAACATCGGAATTGTTGTCAACCCAGAACTTACTCTTGCATTTACTGCAAATCAGCAGGCTGACATCGAACTAGAAGAAGAGCCAGAAACAGTAGTTCCTGTTTACTCCTCCGCAGATAGCTCTCAACCAACCGATGGATCATCAAGGTTGAACCCGCGCTATACCTTCGAGAGCTTCGTCCAGGGAAGCTCAAACAGATTCGCTCACGCAGCAGCTTTTGCCGTAGCTGAAGTGCCAGCAAATGCATATAATCCGCTGTTTATCTACGGAAACTCAGGTCTTGGTAAGACTCACCTATTGCACGCCATTGGTAACTACGTACAGCAATACTGGCCAGCCAAGAAGGTTCGCTATGTATCCAGTGAAGTTTTCACAAATGACTTCATCAATGCGATCCAAACCAACACCAGCTTCAATTTCCAATCAAAATACCGCCAGGTAGACGTTCTATTGATTGACGACATCCAGTTCCTACAAGGAAAGAAGGAGACTCAGGAGTCTTTCTTTGCCACTTTCAACGCTTTGCACGAACAGGGCAAGCAAGTTGTTATCACTAGCGATGTGTCTCCTAAGCTTCTAAACAGTTTTGATGAGCGTATGAGAAGTCGCTTCGAGTGGGGTCTAATGACCGATATTCAAGCTCCTGAACTTGAGACCAGAATCGCGATTCTTCGCAAAAAGGCCGAAAACGACAAGATCCGCGTCAGCGATGAGATTTTGGACTACATGGCTGCTCGTATTTCCTCAAACATCCGTGAACTTGAAGGTGCTCTAATCCGAGTGACTGCTTTCGCAGCACTAAACAGAACCCAGATCGATATGCCATTGGTCCAGGCTGTTCTAAAGGATGTTGTACCCCTTGGTGAAGATGGCAACAGCATTGCCCCAATGGAAATTGTTAGAGCTGTTTGCAGTTACTTCAAGCTCACCCAAGAAGAGTTATTTGGTAAGTCAAGATCTCAAGCAATTGTTACAGGGCGACAGAGGGCCATGTTCGTATGCCGAGAGAAGACAAGTATGTCTCTTCCTAACAGCGGAGCTCTTGTCGGTGGTAGAGACCACACCACGGTTATGTATGCAATCAAGAAGGTCGGTGACTTGATGAAGGAACGCAGATCTATCTACAACTTTGTCACCGATATCATGTCTGGTTTGAAGTAATAAGTTTTCAACATCGCCTGTTCATAACCTGTGTAATAACCCCATATTTCT
>JBEDBW010000118.1:0-2818 GCA_041177045.1 Actinomycetota bacterium
GGTTGAACTAGCTCTTGCCAAAGGCAAGCGCGAATATGACAAGCGTCAGACTCTGAAAGAGCAGCAAGACACCAGAGAAGCAGCTAGAGCTATGTCCACTAAAGGCAAAGACTGGTAATTCTTTGGGAATAGGGGAATAAATGTCCTATAAGCATTGTTTCTATAACTAGATGGCTTTAGAGTTGTCTAGCCCTCACAAGGGTAATTGGTAACTAAATATGGGGATGATCGGTTTCGACAAGGTATCTTGATGCGAAAAGAAGCGGGTCGTGAATGCAGCGTCAACACGTAAATGTCCGTTGCAAAATATAGGTGCTAAATCTAAAAGCACTGACTTCGCCCTAGCTGCTTAATAGCGCTAGCCCGAAGTCCGTTAGTCCAACATTAGATTTCGTGTTGGGTCCTAGCGTCATTTAGAAATCTAGCTGCGAAGTTACGCCTTAGGGCTTCGCGGGACTTTTACTCAGGCTGGGCTAGTCGGTTTAGTCGCTTCGTGCAAAAACCGTAGCCGAGAAAATCATTAGTGAAGCTACACCCGTAGAAGAGTTCGTTTCGATGTCATGGACGGGGGTTCGATTCCCCCCATCTCCACCAATGTATTAGCCCGTAGCCTAGCTATGGGCTTTTACTATTTAATCTGAGGCAAATGTCAGATTGAGATAGTCAGCGACATAACCAAGGTATGACCCTCAATTCTGAGATGCTAGGACCTGAAAGAATCGGAGGGGAGTGAGCATGGATCAAGACAAGTTCGTCGCTACCTTCCGCTCTCATCTTCAAGATGTCTCTAAGTACCTAACCAGACGTGTTGAGATTAGCAACGTAGAAGATCTTGCTAGCGAGATATTTGAGATTGCCTGGAGAAAAAGGGAATCATGCCCAGAAGGCTTTGAATTGGCTTGGCTATACAAAATAGCTGGGTTCGTAGTCTCTAATCACCGAAAGAAGCTCTCTAGAAGAGCTGTGATGGTTCCTCTGCTTGATCACGATATGTCAGCTCCATCTGCTGAGGATGTTGCATTAGATGGTTCAGCCGTAGCGGAGGCCTTTGACAAGCTCTCTGCCAAGGACAGGCAAGTGCTATCACTACTGGTCTTTGAGCAGCTGAGTATCAAGGAGATAGCAGTTGTGTTGGGAACCACAGAGAACAACACCAGTCAGCGAATCAAGAGAGCCAGAGAACGATTGGCTAAACATCTTGCACAACAAGTGTCAGATACCCATGAAGGGGGACATTAACTAGACATGAAGAACCAATTTGAAAACGATCCAGTTCTTGGACAATTATCTAAGGCAGCAAGAAGACCTAAAGCTCCGAAACTAAGTGAAGACTTATTGGTCGCTGCGTCTAAAGATTCATCAGTCAAAGATGGAAAGTTCAAGCTGCCTGCTCTCTTCTTAAGTTTGGCAAGTGCTACCGCTGCAGTTGCATTGGTCGCAGTAGTTGCCAATCCTGCAATTACAAACACTGAACCATTTTCACAGACTGAGTTCAATGAGGACTTGCTTGTAAAGAGCGGTGCAAGCCGGGTTGATGGATCGTTTATGTCAAACCCAGATCTGCCAGGTCAAGCATCCAAGTTGTTAGAAGCGGATTTTGGAGACTTTTATGCAAATGAAGATTGGTCGACTCAACTTGATTTAGAAGCTAACCTTTACTTTTTAGTCAGGAACAGTCAAGTGTTTCAGGTATACCGTCCCATTGACAGTCCATCGAAGTTCTGGGAAATCACAAGGCCTAAGTACATTGAAGAACAAGGTTTTAACTCAACTGGACTTTGCAATTTCGCTCTCCCTATGGGTCGCCCTTCATTTTTGGTTTTAGCTTCAGATGGGGGTCTATACAACTTCGAACCTGCAAACCTTTGTCAAAATGGCAAGCTCGGTGAATACCTTGACGAATTGGATGAAGCACTAAGCGAATTAGGCGTTAAATCCACTCCTATGTTTTAGAGGGCTATTATTTGCTCTTCTGCAGCTAGGGCAATCTCTTTTCCCGCAGCACTAGCATTTAGGCATGAGTAAATTTTCGGATCGAAGCAAATCCGCCTTGTTAGTTATTGATGTTCAGGTAGGTGTTGTGGGCGAGGCTTTTGAGCGTGATTCCAAGGTAGCCAACATGTCTCAAGCAATTGATAAGGCAAGAGCAGCATCCATTCCTGTTATCTGGGTGCAACACTCTGATGAGGGCTTGGTGCTTGAGAGTGCTGATTGGGAGATTGTTCCTGAGCTTGAGCCATTACCTAGCGAACCAAAAGTTAGAAAGATTTATAGATCTTCTTTTGAAGATACAAACCTTGAAGAGATCCTTACGGAATTGGGTGTTTCACACCTTTATGTATGTGGAGCTGAGACTAATAACTGTGTGAGACACACTTCTCATACTGCTCTGGAAAAGGGATATGACGTGACCTTGATTTCAGATGCCCACACAACCACTGGTTTTGAGTGGGACGGCTACATAGTTGATGCTGCAAGGGTTATTGACGAGCAGAACACAAACTTCATGGGCTATTCACTGCCTGGCAGAACTGCTCAAGCAGTTTCTGTTACCGAGCTTTCGTTCTAGTTCCCAATAAACTTCTAAAGAACACTATGAAAGGTGAAACAAATGGCTAAAGCCGAAAAGAAAGCTGCCAAGGCAGCAGGAAAGATCAGTGAGAAGGGCCTAACTAGATACAACCTAGTTGCTGGTCTATTGCACTTGTTCTCCGCTATTTCTCTAACTGCAATTCTTGTGCAGGTAGAAGTTCAGGGATACTTCCCTGTAACAGCAACTTGGATGGATGGCCCTCCGGGATTCAAGCCGGGAGACAAG
>JBEDBW010000119.1:0-4055 GCA_041177045.1 Actinomycetota bacterium
GCATAGAGCGAAGCTTGTGGCTAATGCTCTCCGACCATTTAGAGATGTTGAAGTGAGTGTTACAGACGGAAGAACCATTGGAGATCTTCAGCCTGAGACCTATGACCGAATCATTGTTGACGCCCCTTGTAGTGGATTAGGTGCTCTAAGGAGACGCCCTGAAGCGCGTTGGAGAAAGTCCTCTGAGGACCTGAAGACCTTGACCCAGCTGCAATTCGAGCTTCTGGAGAGCGCAAGTAAGGCTTTGAAGAAGGGTGGCTCTTTGCTCTATGTGACATGTTCACCTCATTTATCTGAGACAACAGCAATCATTGACAAGGCTCAAAGGGTCCTGGGATTGAAGGTCTTGGACCTTACAACCCAGCTAAACAGCAAGATCATGGATAACACTTTGCCAACTGGGCGAAAGACAGTTCAGCTTTATACCCATCGTGACAACACAGATTGCATGTTCATGGCCATGCTTACTAAGGACTAGTAGGGAATAGGCTTAACTTATGACAATGAGAATTCAACCGAGCATCCTTAGCGCTGACTTCGTCAATTTCGAAAGCGAGTTTTCGACTATATCGGCAGCGGATGGAATACACGTAGATGTTATGGACGGGCATTTCGTGCCTAACATGACATTTGGTCTCGGTATGGTCAAAAGAATGCAAGAGATTAGCTCTTTGCCGCTTGATGTCCATCTGATGATTGAGAATCCAGAACATTGGGCCGTAATGTATGCAGAAACTGGTGTTTTCTCAACAACTATTCACTTTGAGGCTTCTTCAGACCCTGTGGCAACAGCTAAGGCAATCAAGGCGACAGGATCTCGGGCTGGATTATCTATCAAGCCAAACACGCCGGTTTCTGAGATTCAAGACCTACTTGAGCACTTTGATCAGGTTTTGGTTATGTCTGTAGAGCCTGGCTTTGGGGGGCAATCGTTCATGCCTGCTGCTCTTGAGAAGATTTCTGCGGTTCGTAAGCTTGTCGACTCCAAGAAACTATCTACTTGGATACAGGTGGATGGAGGCATAGATTTAGCCACTATTGCATTGGCAGCATCTGCTGGAGCGGACACTTTCGTTGCAGGTAGCTCGGTTTTCAATAGCGCTGACAGGAATGCAATGATTGACCAACTGCGAAGTGCTGCTCAATCTGCTGTTCCTTCTTTCTAGTTTCACTTGTAAAATACATAAATGAAGACCTTCGAATCTCTATTTGCTGAGATACAAACCAGATCAAGCGCTCAAGCTGCTGAATCCAATACTCGCAACCTCTTGGATCAGGGCGTACATGCCATTGGTAAGAAGGTGGTTGAGGAGGCGGCTGAAGTCTGGATGGCTGCTGAGTATCAATCCAAAGAAGACTTAGCCCTAGAAATAAGCCAACTCATATATCACCTGCAGGTGCTTATGGTCGCTAAGGACATTTCAATCTCAGATCTAGAGGAGCGTTTCTAATGACGATGCTCAGAGTTGCAGTCCCTAACAAGGGGATACTTGCAGAATTCGCCACGGAGATGCTGGCTGAAGCTGGTTACGCTGTTCGCAAAGATAGCAAGACGTTACGAGTTGTGGACGCCAACAACAACATTGAGTTCTTTTACCTAAGACCAAGAGACATCGCTACTTATGTTGGAACAGGTGCTCTGGATCTTGGAATAACAGGACTCGACTTGTTGATGGACAGTCGATCCACTGCTGTGCGAGTTGCAAATCTAAATTTTGGTCAATCTACATTCACTTTCGCTGGTGTAATCGGTGAATTCAAGTCCATCGATGAGATTGCAGGGAAGAGAGTCGCAACTGCATACGGAAACATCGTTGAAGATTATCTAAGAGATAAAAACATCAAGGCTTCTGTCATCCGTCTTGATGGTGCTGTTGAAACAGCAGTCAGTCTTGGTGTCGCAGATCTGATTGCTGACGTAGTTTCAACAGGTAACACTTTGAGACAAGCAGGCTTAGAACCATTCGGTGAGGTAATCCTTGATTCATCTGCTTACCTGATTGCAAACTCTGCAAGTACTGATAAACACCAAGCACTTCTAAGAAGACTTAATGGTGTTGTGGTTGCTAGAGAGTATGTGATTTTTGATTACGACTGCCCAGCTGAGCTGATTGACAAAGCATCGCAAGTTACGCCAGGTATCGAGTCGCCAACGGTTTCACCGACCAAGGATCCAAACTGGCTAGCTGTCAGAGCTTTAGTACTTCGTAGTGAAACTAATTCAAAGATGGATGAACTTTACGATCTAGGTGCCAGAGCTATTCTCGTAAGTGCTATTCACGCAGCAAGAATATAGTTTTGACTCTCTCAGTACGAATCATCCCTTGCTTAGATGTTAAAGATGGCAGGGTAGTTAAAGGCGTTCAATTCCAAGGTTTGAAAGATATAGGCGACCCTGTCGAGCTTGCGATTAAGTATTACGAGTCCGGTGCCGATGAGATCACATTTCTAGATGTATCAGCCAGCCTCGAAGGCCGCAAAGCAATGCTCGATGTCATCTCTCGCACTGCAGAAGCTATCTTCATACCCCTCACAGTAGGTGGAGGAGTTAGAAAGATTGAGGATGTGGCTAGTTATCTCGATGCAGGGGCTGACAAGGTAAGCATTGGCACCGCAGCAATATCTAACCCAGAACTGATTGAAGAGATTTCCAAGAAGTACGGTGATCAGATCGTCGTCGTTTCATTAGATATTGTTGAGGATCCTGATGCAGCTTCCGGTTACTCACTAACCACCTACGGTGGAACCCAGAGAACTGGAGTGGACGCACTAGCTTGGATCTCAGCAAACCAGGACAAAGGTATTGGTCGGGTTTCAACAATGAACTGATCAGCGCCATTCGAAAAGTAACCTCGCTACCACTTATTGCAAGCGGAGGAGCTGGAGTGGCAGCAGATTTCCTGCCAGCAGTACAGGCCGGGGCCAACGCTGTGTTGGCAGCATCCATCTTCCATAGCGGAGCTGTATCAATACAGTCAGTCAAGCAGGAACTAAGTTCCAACGGCGTGAAAGTTAGAATGTAGCAACATGCTTACTCCAGATTTTCAGAACAACACCTTGATACCCGCTATCGTTCAGAACGAGGCCACGGGTCGAGTTCTAATGCTTGCTTACATGAACGCAGAGTCTTTCGAACTTACTAAACAATCAGGCATTTGCCATTTCTGGTCTAGATCGAGACAAGAAATTTGGAAAAAAGGCGAAACATCCGGCAACCATCTTGAAGTGATGTCGATTGAACTTGATTGTGACAGTGATGCAATTTTGATACAAGCTAAACCTGCTGGGCCAAGTTGTCACACAGGTTCTGAATCATGCTTTGATAGCGTGAAGTTGGATCTTGACGGGAGTCAGGATGCCTAGTGCCTACAACGTTTCTAAGAGTGAGTTCTTGGCCCTTTCCAAGATTGGCAACGTAGTTCCTGTTTTCGTGAAGGTCTTTGGAGGAACTGACACACCGGTCGGCATTTACGAAAAACTTTCTGCTGGACGTTCAGGAACGTTTCTTCTCGAATCCGCTGAGCAAGGCGTTTGGTCTAGATACAGCTTTATTGGAGTATCCAGTAGAGCAAGTTTCATAGAAACCGATTCTGAGTTCTTGGTTACCAATAGAGAACTTGCTTTGCCAGATTCAGGCGTTCTTCCAGATCTACCTCTTGAAGCCATTCGATCGATTCAGTCGTCTTGGAAGACCGTTGAACTGCCTGAACTTCCTCCTTTAACCTCTGGTTTAGTAGGACTCTTTTCTTGGGATGTTATTCGCGACATTGAGAATCTACCGTCCGTTCCAGAGCAGGACTACGACAGACCGAAGATCCACCTAGAAATGGTTCAAGACATTATTGTTCTTGATCATTTGACAAGTAGCATTCTCGTTGTTTCGAACATTTATTGCGACAGTCATACAAATTTTGAACTCGCTTATGACGAAGCGACCGTTCGCATCCAGGCTCTCTTGTCAAAGCTTGAAGAGCCAACTCCGCAGTCGCTGTCTTCGTCAACAGAGGCCGAGCAAACTAGCAGGACAACCAGAACAAGTCATGACGATTTTCTAT
>JBEDBW010000120.1:0-3220 GCA_041177045.1 Actinomycetota bacterium
GCCTTAACAATATCTCCAGAAGTTCCAAGTCCACCATCTGCAATCACGTGCACATAACGGCCACCTGACTCATCCATGTAATCTCTTCTTGCTCCAGCAACGTCTGCAACTGCTGTTGCCATTGGTGCGTGAATACCAAGAACCTTACGAGTAGTTGACGCTGCTCCTCCACCGAAGCCAACAAGAACACCGGCAGCACCAGTTCTCATTAGGTGTAGAGCTGCAGTGTAGGTAGCTGCTCCACCAACGATTACTGGAACATCGAGTTCATAGATAAATTCTTTTAGGTTCAGTGCTTCTTGAGTCTTAGATACGTGCTCAGCTGAAACAGTTGTGCCACGAATAACAAAGAGATCATTTAGTCTTCTGTGGTGAAAGAGCTCCAGCAACAGTAACGCCTGACTTACGAATGTAAGCAATACGCTCTTTGATAAGTTCTGGCTTGATTGGCTCTGAATACATCTTCTGCATTGCAACTGTTGCTGCGTCAGGAGACAAGTTAGCAATCTCTGCAAGCTGCTTAGTTGGATCTTCGTATCTAGTCCATAGACCTTCTAGGTCTAGAACACCCAAACCACCAAGCTTGCCGATAGCAATAGCAGTATCAGGAGATACAACTGAGTCCATAGGAGCTGCAAGAACTGGAAGCTGGAAGCTGTAGGCATCAATGTTCCAGTCTGTTGAAACATCTCTAGGGTCACGAGTTCTTCTTGAAGGAACAATCGCAATGTCATCAAATGCCCAACTACGGTTACCGCGCTTTCCGCGACCAATCTCTATTTCGCTCATCTTGATCTCCTAGCGGTTGTTGTAATTCGGTGCTTCAACGGTCATCTGAATATCATGCGGGTGGCTCTCCTTGAGACCAGCAGGAGTAATTCTTACGAACTTACCCTTAGCCTGAAGCTCCGCAATAGTTGCTGCTCCGACATAACCCATAGCTGCTCTTAGTCCACCAATTAGCTGGTGAGCAACTGTGCCAACGGTTCCGCGGTAAGGAACTCTTCCTTCAATACCTTCAGGAACAAGCTTGTCTTCACGAAGAACATCGTCTTGGAAGTAGCGGTCTTTAGAGTAGCTCTTGGCTTCTCCTCGTGACTGCATCGCTCCGAGAGATCCCATACCTCTATAAGTCTTGAACTGTTTGCCACCAACGAATGTGATGTCTCCAGGTGCTTCATCAGTACCAGCAAGCAAAGAACCAATCATCACTGCATTTGCCCCAGCTACAAGTGCCTTAGGAATATCTCCTGAGAACTGCAAACCACCATCGGCAATTACTGGAACACCGAATGGCTTACAAGCCAAACTTGCTTCATAAACAGCAGTGATCTGTGGAACACCAACACCTGCGATAACACGAGTTGTACAAATAGAACCTGGTCCGACTCCAACCTTCACACCATCAGCACCAGCTTCAACTAGAGCAGCAGCACCTTCACGAGTTGCAACGTTTCCACCAATTACATCAACATGCTTAGCTACTGGTTCTGCCTTTAGCTTGGCAACCATATCTAGTACTGCTGTGTTGTGGCCGTGAGCGGTGTCAACAATAAGAATGTCTACACCTGCATCAACAAGAGCCATCGCTCTTTCCCAACCCTGATCTCCAACACCAACAGCAGCTGCTACTAGCAAACGGCCTTTAGAGTCCTTGCTTGCAAGTGGATACTTCTCACTCTTATCAAAGTCTTTGATAGTGATTAGACCCTTTAGCTTGTTGCTTGGATCAACAATAGGAAGTTTTTCAATTCTGTGCTGAGCAAAGATAGCAATAGCTGTTTCTGGTGAAACTCCAACAGGGGCAGTGACCAGTGGCATAGGAGTCATTACATCTTTAACCAATGTGGTGGTCTTTTGAACTTCGTTCACAAAACGCATATCTCTGTTAGTAACAATTCCAACTAGAGTGCCATCTTCATCAATAACTGGAAGACCGGAAACTCTATATGTTGCACAAACAGAATCCACTTCCTGCAAGGTTGCAAGCTGGTGGGTAGTAACTGGGTGAGTAATCATTCCAGCTTCTGATCTCTTGACTAGATCAACCTGGGTTGCCTGCTGGTCAATAGATAGGTTTCTGTGTAGAACACCTAGACCACCCTGTCTGGCAATAGCGATAGCTAGACGAGCTTCAGTAACAGTGTCCATAGCTGAAGACAGCAAAGGGATGTTGATGGATAAGCGTTTGGTTACCTGAGTTGCAGTGGATACCTGGCTTGGGACAACATCGGACTGGCCGGGCATAAGTAATACGTCGTCATAAGTGAGACCAGTGAAGCCAAATGGGTCATTTTCAGTCATTTTCAACCTGTCAGGAGTTTAGATTAGCCAATTCTACCCTGACTACTTCACTCTTGTTTAGGGTCAATTTGGGCTGAAGACTGAGCCTTGTGAAAAGGTCCCTGTACTCCCGTATCTAAAGACCGAATACTCCCTTTGCTCAAGGAACCCGTGCTCTGTGAACAGATCCTTCCCCCTGACTTTTGTGTCAGCTATTGCCTGCCTCAGCTTCTCAGGACTATCTCTCTTTGTATTTCTATAAGCATCTGCTGCCAAATGAATAGCGTCACTTGTCCTTTGAGCCAAGCTCAGCAGAGTCATTGATCGAGGCCCCACCAAAGACAGATTTCCGAGCTCTTTCGAAAGGTCAGATCTCAGTTCAGGATCTATCTTGTGTTTAGGGCTAAGGGCCTTTGCTCCTTTTAGAGCCTTTGCCCATGGGTATGAAGAGTAATCCCCCAGATTGCTAGGCACTAGATAAATTTGTGGAACCTGAGCGACCCAATCAGAAAGAGAACTAAAGAAGGGCAGAGACTCTTCCATTGACAGCAGAACTAGAGCATCTGGCTTGGTCTTGGCAATTGCCTTCACATCCTTTATCCCTGCTGTTTGAACCTTAATTCCATTAAGAACTAGGCCGAAGGATAGAGACTTCATCTGCTCCTTGTTCTGAGGTTGGGAACCGAAAACTATAAGCACGCTCTTAGGTGCAGAATTACGCTCTTAGGTGCAGAATTTGTAATGAATTTTGCCAAGGCAAAAGAGTCCTGGCTCGGACTAGTAGCCAATCTAAAAAACCAGTGTTTTGAGTTTGTTGCACCTAAGTCATCGGAAAGAGGAGCTGTAGAAATTATTGGAATCTGTTTCTTCTCATTAGTTGCCATCAAAACCTCGGCTGACTCAGACTCTATTGGCGCAAGTAGAACATCAACTCCTA
>JBEDBW010000121.1:0-2792 GCA_041177045.1 Actinomycetota bacterium
GGTATCGTCGCAAGATTCAGCAGAACGTTCCAGTTCGAGGCAGAAGAGCTCTAGGCAAATCAAATAGAAGAAGATTTATGGCAGCACCGGTTGCCGTAGTTTCACTATCTCTGTTAGCTGGTTGTTCTTCACCAACTGCTGAACTTGAAGGACCTAAGTATGAATCAGTTACCGTTGTTGTCACTGAAGCTCAACTGCAGAGAATCGTTGCTGATGTTGCGACCACAGTTAAAGATGCCGATGCAAGTAGAGATGATAAAGCGCTAGTTAAGAGAGTGGCAGGATCTGCTCTACAGATCAGAAGAGTTCAGTATTTACTTCAGTCAAAGAGCAAGAAGATTCCTAAGCTTCCCGCAATTGTTGCTAACCCAATAACTGTTGCTCTACCAATGGAGTTGCCAGCACCAGAACTTGGCTGGCAGCCAAGAACACTTATGGTTGTGACCAAGTCTGAGTCAACAACAAGTGCTCCACAGATGCTTGTGTTGCAGCAAAGTAGCCCAAGAGAGAACTACAAGCTTTGGTATCTGATTGATTTGCTACCTGATGATAACTTCCCTAACGTAGCCGCTCAATCAATAGGAGCACTCCCGGTTGCTAAGGATGACTCCTTCTTGGTTACTCCTCTGAAGAGCATTCCATTCAAGTATGGAGACACTCTCAACAAGGGTCTTGAGAGTAAGTTTGCTCCTGAATTTAATTTGGACTCTGACGAGTTCTATGCAGAACTGTCTGAATCTCAGATTCAACAGAAAAATGAAGTTGAAAAAGTTGGTTCAAAAATCAAGTTCCAGCACTCTTTGGGTAACCAAAACATTCTCGGTCTTCAAACAGTTGAACGTGGTGGATTGATTGCACTCACCATGAACGACACTTCAACAATCACTCCAAAAGCCCAAGGAGCTGCTGTTTCCGTGAAGGCACTAGATCAGAAGCTTCTGCTAGGTTCACTTGGAAGTTCAACAGGTCTGCGGATTGTTTATAGCAACATGTTGCTCTTCTATGTTCCTGAATCAGGATCAGACGAAAAGATACGTCTTGTTGGTGCATCTCAAGGGCTCTTAAGTGTTCGGTCAATAAATTGAGCGACATGAATTCACAAATGCGTGGAGGAGTTGATCTATCTTCTCTGGCTAACAAAGTTGTCCAAGAAAAGCTTGCTAACACCAGCACAGTCCAGGTCGATCAGGGCAGAAGAGTGAAGGTTCCAGCCTTTGCCGTTGACCTGAACGAAGGCAACCTAAAGCCAATCATTGAGATCTCTTCAATCGTTGCTGTAGTAGTTGCCTTCTATAACCAAGACAACGCCGAGAGCATGACACTAACTGGCAAGCTAGAAAAGCTAGCCAACTCATCAGATGGCAAGTGGTTACTGGCCAAATTGGACATCAAAGCCAATGCCAAGATTGCCGAAGCCTTCGGAGTAGATCTTCCCGCAACAGTTGCAGTAATCCTGGCTGGTGAGCCTAAGCCTTTATTCCAAGGTGACCAGATTGAGTCTTCTCTTGTTGATTTCATAGGCAAATTGGTTGAAGTTGCTTCTTCTCAAGGTCTAAACGGAACTCTAGAAGTTGATGGTGCTGAACCTACAGAGTCTGAACCACAGCTGTCTGCATCAGAGCAAGCCGCACTAGATGCCATGGATCAGGGTGACTTCGGTGCAGCGGTCAAGATTTATGAGGAAGAGCTAAAGCAAAATCCAGGTAATGAAGAATTAGTTGCCCGTTTAGCTCAGGTCAAACTTGTAGAGAGAACCTATAGCGGTGACATGGAGAAGGAACTCTCCATCGAACCAAAGAGTGTTGCTGAAGCCATGCGTAAGGCAGATTTCCAACTAGCAGTTGGTCAATCTGAAGAAGCCTTTGATCTTTTGCTCACCTGGTTTGATAAAGCCAACTCTGAGGAGAGAGCAGCACTATCATCTCTATTCCTAGAGTTATTCAATGCCGTTGGTAAATCACACCCAGCTGTAGTTGAAGCACGTAAGTTACTTGCAGTTAAGTTGTTCTAGTCATGACTGTTTATCTTGACTATGCAGCCACAGCTCCACTTCGTAAAGAAGTGCTGGAGTGTTTTACCGAACACCTTCAGAATCTAGGCAACCCATCTTCTGTGCACAGTTCAGGTCAAATGATCCGCAGGGCTCTAGAAGAAGCCAGAGAGTCTGTAGCAAGATCAGTTGACTGCAATAGAAGTGAAGTTATCTTTACAGCTGGTGGAACAGAGAGCGACAACCTTGCTATCAAGGGTCTCTACTGGGAAAGAAATAGTGATGGTAACGTTCGACCATTGATAGTTACATCTGGAACAGAGCATCATGCCTCTATTGATCCAATGGAGTGGCTAGAAAACCATGATGGAGCTGAGATTATTTGGCTACCAGTTGATTACCAAGGAATCATTGATTTTGACTTCTTTGAGAAGTTCCTAGAAGAAAACCACAAACGAGTTGCACTTGTGAACTTGATGTGGGCAAATAATGAAACTGGTGTTGTAACCGATATGGCAAAGGTTGTTGCAATAGCCAAGAAGTATGACATTCCAGTTCACTCAGACACTATCGCTGCATTCGGTCACATTCCAGTAAGTTTTGCTGACTCCGGTCTAAACACCATGAGCATCTCTGCTCACAAGGTTGGCGGTCCAGTTGGGGCAGGTGCCCTCATTGTTTCTAGAAGCACAAAACTTGTTTCCATCATTCACGGTGGCGGACAAGAGCGAGGCATGAGATCAGGAACTATGAATGCTCCAGTTGCTAAAGCCTTTGCTTTAGCAGCAGAGCTAGCTGTTGC
>JBEDBW010000122.1:0-2788 GCA_041177045.1 Actinomycetota bacterium
GAGTTCAGAAGCAATGGTTCAACGAGCTCAGGTGGTTTCGGAGGAGTGAGCCTTCCAATCTTTGGAAATGTAAGAGCAAACGTTGGTGGCTACTCAGGTCGAAGTAGAAGAAACCCAGAGGAATCAACCCCGATAGATGTTGGCACCTCAACTTTTACAAACCAGAGAATTGTCTTTGCCGGTGAGAACGTAGTTCGTGAATTCGATCTAGACAAGCTTGTAAACCTAGAAGCAGGGGACAACGGCATCACCTTGACTATTGCTGTTTCTAATAGAGACAAAGCTTCGATGCTTTCCTCAGTCAACTTTGATGATCTAACTCCAGGAATAGCTGCCAGTATCGCGGTTGCCTATCAGGAAGGTGGCCAAGCTTTGGCCTTGGAGAAGATTAGGGAAACCCGTCAGCAGATAGCAGATGCTATTGCCTTAGAGGAGAGCAAGTCCTCAAAGAAGTAACCTTCCTCTTTTGGCAAGAATTAGGGTAGCGAGGTAACCTAGTTTCAGCCTAGATAGCCTAAGTTAGAGTGAATTCTTAACCATAGGTTTAGATGGCATTTACTTTGAAAATACACTTCGGAGATGCTATTTTCATAGTCTTCGAACGTGCGAGTTGCCATAGTAACTGAAAGCTTTCCACCGGTATTCAACGGTGTAGCAAACTCTGTTGTCAGGGTCTTGGAAACACTTAAGGCCGAGGGCCATGAGGCAATAGTCATTGCCCCTACAACTCCAGGGAAATACTTCAATGGCTTTAGGACTTACCGAGTTCCTTCAGTGCCCTTCTTCCAATTCCAACTTGGACTACCTAATCCTTTTGTTGCTAAAATCCTTGATGACTTCAAACCCGACGTAGTTCATGCTGCTTCGCCAGTATTGCTGGGAGGGCAAGCTGTGGCATGGGCTCAACGAAACTTTGTTCCATCGGTAGCAATATTCCAAACAGATATAGCCGCCTATGCTGAGCGATATGGATTCAAAGCGCTTCGACCATTTGTGGATAGAGCTATGGCAAACTTCCATGCTGGAGCAACAATCAACTTAGCCCCAACAACTGAGGTGTCCGAATACCTGAGGAGAATAGGTCTGAGCAATGTCTCGGTATGGGGCAGAGGAGTTGATTTAGATCTCTATCACCCAAACCGCAAGTCTGGAGAAGGAGCATTGAGTCTCCGAAACCAAATTGCACCAAATGGTGAAAAGATTGTTGGTTTCGTTGGTCGACTTGCAGCCGAGAAGCAGGTTGGAAGATTCAGTGAACTATTCAATGTTCCAAACACCACGTTCCTAATTGTTGGTGATGGGCCAGAACGTGACTCTTTAGAGAACAAGTTCAGAGGCGCTAACGTAAAGTTCGTTGGAAAGAAGAGCGGGGAAGAGCTAGCAGATTGCTATGCGAGCATGGATGCTTTTGTGCATTTCGGAACAGAAGAGACTTTTGGGCAAACGATCCAGGAAGCTCAAGCTGCAGGTGTGCCGGTGTTAGCTCCAAATTCTGGTGGACCAAAATTTCTCATTGAATCAGGTGCGTCAGGCTATCTAATTGATCCGCACGAGACAGATGCTTTCACCCCAGTTCTTGAATCTGTCCTGGCAAACTCTGACTTAGCCGCCCGGATAGGCGAAGGGGGTCGACGCAGTGTTCTCGATAAGTCATGGGCCGCAAACAATGCGAAACTTATAGAGTTCTATATGTCAGCAATTGATGAGGTAAGAATGTCAGATCCGAGAAGGCTGCTAGTTGCTTGATCCTCAAGTATTGATTGAGTCCTTTGGTACCCTCGCCGTCCTAGGTGTGGGGCTAATTCTTTTTATTGAGACAGCAACTATTCTGGGATCCTTTTTACCAGGCGACTCTCTGATTTTTATTCTCGGAATCACTCTCAGCACAACACTGAACTTTCCAATTTGGCTAGCTGTCCCAATAGTCATAGTTTCAGCAATCGCTGGTAGTCAAGTCGGCTATTGGACAGGCAGGAAACTAGGTCCGGCAATACTTAACAAGCGCAAGAGAAACTTCATTTTCAATGAAGAGAACATCGCTAAGTCACACGCAATAATCGAGAAGTATGGGCCTAGGGCAATAGTCCTAGCTAGGTTTATTCCGATACTCAGGGCACTGGTGCCTATGTTCATGGGAATGATGAACATGGACAGTAAGAAGTACTTGAAATACAACATTATTGGTGCGCTGCTCTGGGGTGGTGGTCTATTACTTCTAGGTTGGGGCCTTGGTAACCTGCCGATTGTCAGAGAGCACGTTGAACTTTGGGTGATTGGTTTTGTCGTGCTGAGTTCTTTGCCATTGCCTTTTGAATTGGCTAGGGATTATTTGAAGCGAAAGAAAGCTAAGAAGCTTTTAGATACTCAGAACTAAGCTTTCCAGCTGAAGCGTAGTTTAGAGCTGGCTCAAAATCCATTGCTATGCCTTTGTATGAAGTTAGTTCTGGAAGTTTAGGCTCCATGCCGTCACCCGCAGTAACACCTCTTGCTCTTCTGACCATGAATGGAATCACATGGATCACAAGCCAGCGTGTGGTTCCAACCAGCCCACGTTTTGGCACCCAGATTTCACAGTCATCAAACTCACTCTGTCGGTATCTAAGTTGGAGTAGCTCGGCTGCCTTGTTAGCTACCTTGATGTGTCCAGGTCCCGAAAAGTGCACCATATCCTCAGCCCAGTATCTGACTTCGGCTAGTGAGTCTATGCGGTGAACATCATGAATTGGAACATTAAGTTCTTTGGCTACTCTTTCAATCATTTCCGTCATGGTTGTAGCTAGCCTTGCCA
>JBEDBW010000123.1:0-1697 GCA_041177045.1 Actinomycetota bacterium
ATCAAAGTTTCAGGACACAGGCTTTCAACGGCAGAAATTGAATCAGCTCTAGTTGAACACCACTGGGTTGCTGAGGCTGCAGTTGTTGGAGCTAAGGATGAAATCACTGAGCAGGCTGTAGTTGCTTTTGTGATACTTCGTCAGGATGAGATTGGTGATGCACCTAACGAAGAAGAGATTGGTAAGGTGCTTAGGTCTTGGGTCACTGAAAAGATTGGTGCAATTGCCAGGCCTAGACAAATCATGGTGGTCTCTGAACTTCCTAAAACAAGATCTGGAAAGATTATGCGAAGGCTTCTTAAAGACGTAGCTGAAGGAAGACCTGTTGGTGACACAACAACACTTGCAGACTCATCGGTGATGACTGCCATCAACGACAAACTACATGATGGTGCTAACGACTAGTTGAACTCAACAATCAGTACTGGAGCATCTAGAGGAAGTACTGCAACACCAATAGTTGATCTAGCATGAATACCGATATCGCCAAAGACCTGGCCTAGGAATTCTGAAGCTCCATTGTTCACTGCAGGGTGTCCTGTGAAGCTAGGGTCACTTGCAATAAAGCCATTCACTTTTACGATTCTTGTAATTCGATCAAGATCACCAATGGCATACTTCACAGCAGCTAAACAGTTCAAAGCAGCTATCTGAGCTAGCTCTTTAGCTCTCTCAGGAGAGACATCTGTAGGCACTTTTCCTGTTTCAACCAACTTGCCATCAACCATAGGTAATTGACCAGCTGTCATAACCAGGTTGCCTGTGGCAACGGCAGGAATATATGCCGCTACCGGAGGTACAACCTCAGGAAGGGGAAATCCCAATTCAATGAGTCTTGCTTCTACTTTTCCAGTCATTTTTATGCCTTAGCTCTCTTCATATAAGCAACATATCTGAACGAGCTCCCAACCCTGGGCACCCCAATGGTCCAGTATTTGCTTGGGATTGTGGGGCGGAAGGGGGGTTACGGTGTATTCCCAGATGACCATATTTATGGTTCCTCTCAAAGATAGAAGGTAACCTTGAGTCTATGGCTGACAAGGGCAAGAAAAATAAGAAAAAGGCAGGTTGGCTAGGACTTTTTGGTCTTAGCACCGTAGCTGGGATTCTAAGCATGGCATTGGTGCTCCCAGTGGTCTGGTTGGGTGGGCTTGGGGCCAGTGCTACCGTTTCTATCTTCCAAAGCCTTCCTGACTTCATTAAGCCTGTGAACGCAGCCGATGCATCTAACATCTATGCCATGCAAGATGGCAAGCCAGTCCAGGTAGCCAGATTCTTTGCCGAGAACCGTATCTCAGTTGACTTCGATGAGATCTCCCCAAACATGATTCGTGCCGCCATCGATACTGAAGACCCTCGTTTCTATGAGCACGGTGGAGTTGACTGGATCTCATTCACCCGTGCAATTGTCAATAACGTTGCAGGTGTATCTAGAGCTGGTGGTTCCACCATCACAATGCAGTTTGTTAAGAACAACCTGCTTGAAGCAGCTGTCCTAAGCGGTGACCAAGAAGCTATCGATTTGCAGACAAGCAGCAAGTACGCTCTAGAGAGAAAGTTCCAGGAAGTTCGCCTAGCTCTAGCTCTGGAACAGGACTACAGCAAGCAGGACATTCTTGCCGGTTACCTAAACCTTTCATTCTTTGGAACCAACATCAATGGTGTTGAAGCTGCCTCTGAGTACTACTTCGGAATTA
>JBEDBW010000123.1:1716-4489 GCA_041177045.1 Actinomycetota bacterium
CAAAAGACCTAAACGTTCCACAGGCAGCAATGCTTACAGCCATGCTAAAAGGTGCAGAACTTTACCGGCCAGATGTTGAAGAGAACAAAGAGCGTGCTCTAAGTAGACGTAACCTTGTAATTCAAAACATGGCAGAAGCAGGAGACATCACTCAGTCAGAAGCAGATGAATATAAGGCTTCAGAGATTGAACTAAACATACAGAAGATTCCGGTTGGTTGTGAGAGCGATCAGACCACTGCCTTCTTCTGTGACTACGTAGTGTGGAATATTCGTAACAGCCCAGAGTTCGGCCCAACCAGAGAAGACAGAGAAATCTTGCTTCGTAAAGGTGGCCTAGACATCTACACAACTATCGATCTAAAGCTGCAAAGAGTTGCTGACAAGGCAACTAAGACTTGGGTTCCACCGACAGACAAATCCAAGGTTGGTGCATCAAGCGTTTCAGTTCAGGTTGGCACAGGAAGAATCCTTGCTCTAACTCAGAACAGGATTTATGACCAAACAGATTCAGGACTTGCAGGTCACACTTCCGTGAACTATTCAGCCGATCAGAACTACGGTGGATCCTCTGGTTTCCAGAGCGGTTCCACATACAAGATTTTCACTCTTGCCGAATGGCTAACTAAAGGCTTCAAGCTCAATGATCACGTCGATGGTCGAGTCAAAGAATGGAATGCAGCAGAGTTCAGTTCTCGCTGTGGATCTAACGTTGGTACCTGGGCTCCAGGTAACGACTCTGCAGCACCAGAAGACATTAGTGCCCTGAAGGCAACTTCGATGTCTGTAAACACTGCCTTTGCTTCTATGGCTAGCCAACTTGATCTATGTGACATTAGAGACATGGCAATGCGCTTTGGAGTTCACAGAGCAGATGGAACAGAACTGGTTTCTTACCCTGCATCCATTCTTGGAATTAACGAAATCGCTCCTCTATCAATGGCAGCCGCTGTTGCAGGAGTTGCTAACAAAGGTGTTTACTGTTCTCCTATCGCGATTGACCGAGTGGTCTCCAGAGAGACTGGAGCTGAGCTTCCAGTTCCTAAATCTATTTGTTCTCAAGCTGTTACCCCTGAGGTAGCAGCCGGTATGACCAAAGCAATGCAGCAAGTTATTAACGGTGGTACCGGTGGTGCTTCATCTACTGGAGATGGAACTCCTCTTGCAGGTAAGACTGGAACAACAGACTCTGGTGTTCACACCTGGATGACTGGTTTCTCATCTGCTGTTGGAACAGCAGTCTGGGTTGGAAACGTTTCAGGAAATACTTCACTTAGAAAAATAACTTTGAATAAGCGTCCTGGTGGAACTGTTCGTCACGAAATCTGGCGAACCATCATGAAGACCGCCAACAAGACCTACCCAGGTCAGAAGTTCGATGCTCCGCCTCAGGACATGATTGATGCAACCATGATTGAGATTCCTCAGGTATCAGGTCAGGTGCCTGATGTTGCAGCTCAAAACATTATTGCTGCAGATCTAAACGCAAAGATTATGGTTACTCCTGTTGGATCAACCAAGCCTGCTGGAACTGTTGCCTACATCAATCCAAAAGCTGGCACAGTAATCCCTAGAGGCAGCATGATAAAGATCTACATCTCTAAAGGTGGATTGACTAAGTTGCCTAACGTCAAAGGCATGACTGTGGCAGAAGCAACATCAGTGATAAATGCTGCTGGTTTCCAAACAGTGAGCGTTCCTCAGCCTTCACAGACACAGCTCTTTGTGCATGACCCTACAGTCCCTGAAGGTAATGTAGTGGGCACATTGCCTGCAGGAGGAAAGTCAGTTCCTTCCTCAAATGCAATTCTGCTAATTATTAGCAAAGGTCCTTAGTGGAGTTTTTGCTATACCTTGGTGCCGCTGCCTTAGCTGTAATCATCTGGGCTACCTGCATCGAAAGATTCTGGTTCGCAATCAGAAGAAGTGAACTCAAGGTATTGCCCAAAGGTAGCAAAGACATAGTTGTTCTACACATCAGCGATATCCACATGGCCCCTTGGCAGAAATACAAACAGCGTTGGATCAGAGCTCTTCAAGCTAAAACCAGCCCTGACCTAGTGATCAACACTGGCGATAACCTAGGCCATGCCAGAGGCATCAACCCAGTTCTTGAAGCCCTAAATCCTCTGACTGGAGTGCCAGGGGTATTCGTAAATGGTTCTAACGATCTATATGCCCCATCCAAGAGAAACCCTATTCAATATCTTTTGCGACCATCAGATCGTCATCGTGAAGAAGATGCGCCTCTAAAGCTAGACACTGATTCTCTAATCGCAGGCTTGAAGTCCTTTGGTTGGGAAAACCTAAACAACACAGCAAAGAGTTTGAGTGTGAATGGAGTTCGCCTCAACTTCTTTGGAACAGATGATCCTCATGAACTTAGAGATGATGCTGCTGAAGCAAAAAGCGACCTAAGTAAATTAGGTAAAGCTGATTTGCTAATCGGTATAACCCATGCTCCTTACCTTCGAGTCCTAGAAGATCTCAGCGAAGCAGATGTGGTGTTTGCCGGTCACACTCATGGTGGTCAAGTTTGTTGGCCGTTCTGGGGAAGAGCTCTAGTTACTAACTGTGATCTACCAACAAAGTTTGCAAGAGGATTACATCAAGTGCCACTAAGAAGTAAGAAGCTTTGGGTAAATGTTTGTGCTGGTTTAGGGCATTCAATCTATGCACCGGTTAGATTGGCTTGACTTCTCTTGGATCAACCCAGCTGAAGCTTTCACAACTGCTAGATACATTGCTGTTCCTAAGGTAGGAATCAGCAAGCT
>JBEDBW010000124.1:0-2756 GCA_041177045.1 Actinomycetota bacterium
CATCGGTCCAGTCCATAACCTGAACTGCGTTCATCTCTAACGATCTTGCCTTGGCTTAGTTCAACAACTCTTCTTCTGCCTCGGTTCACGATGCCAACATCGTGGGTTGCCATAACAATTGTTGTTCCACTTAGGTTGATTCGCTCAAGAAGAGCCATGATGCCTTCGCTGGTAGCTGGATCTAGGTTTCCTGTTGGCTCATCGGCAAGAAGAATTGCAGGCTTGTTAACAATGGCTCGAGCGAGGGCAATTCTTTGCTGTTCACCACCACTGAGTTCTGATGGCAAACTGTTTGCTTTTTCTTCTAGGCCTACCAGGCGAAGAACATCTGGGACAGCTTCTGCAATAAAGCCAGCAGATTTACCAATTACTTCAAGGCTGAAGGCAACGTTCTGAGCTGCTGTCTTGTTAGGTAGCAATCTAAAGTCTTGGAAGACCACTCCCAGTTTTCTTCTGAAGTGAGGGACTCTTCTAGAAGGGATACCAACAAGGTTCTCTCCTAGTACGTGGATACTGCCACTAGTTGGCATATCTTCTCT
The DNA here is from genome assembly GCA_041177045.1 of Actinomycetota bacterium. GTDB lineage: Bacteria > Actinomycetota > Actinomycetes > Actinomycetales > Microbacteriaceae > Rhodoluna. The sequence continues at coordinate 540 of JBEDBW010000124.1, forward strand.
CAAGATCATTCTCATAAGAGATGACTTACCTGACCCTGAAGAACCAACTAGGAAAACGAACTCGCCCTTGTCTATTTCTAGGGATACGTTATCTAGAGCCGCCCTTGGGGCACCTCGATAGGCCTTGGTTACTTGAGAAATTGAAATCATTAGGTTTTTAGCCTAAATTGACCTGCCCAATAGATGGCTCTGATTGGGCTGTGTGTCTTTACTAAATGGTGCCTGTTTTACGCCATCTAATGCCGGATGCAATGAAACCACCGAGGTCGCCATCAAATACTGCATCAGGGTTGTTAACTTCAAAGTTAGTTCTTAGGTCTTTCACCATCTGATATGGAGCTAAGACATATGAACGCATCTGGTCTCCCCAAGATGCTGTTGCCTCTCCTGCAAGTTGTTTCTTAGTTGCTTCTTCTTCTGTTCTTCTAATTTCTAGAAGTCTTGATTGCAGAACTCTCATAGCTGATGCTTTGTTTTGTAGTTGAGACTTTTCATTCTGACAGGAAACAACTGTTCCGGTTGGAATGTGGGTAATGCGAACAGCAGAGTCTGTTGTGTTAACAGACTGTCCACCAGGTCCCGATGATCTAAAGACATCTATTCTGATGTCACTCTCAGGAATGTCTATGACATCTGTTTGTTCAATTAGAGGAACTACTTCAACAGCTGCAAAGCTGGTCTGTCTTTTACCAGCAGCATTGAATGGACTCATACGTACTAGACGATGTGTTCCTGCTTCAACGGAAAGTTGGCCATAGGCATAAGGAGCATCAATCTCAAATGTTGCTGACTTTATGCCAGCCCCTTCAGCATGAGAGATGTCTAATACCTGAGCAGGCCAACCCTGCTTCTCTGAATATCTCAAATACATTCTCATTAGCATTTCAGCAAAGTCAGTAGCATCATCACCACCTGCACCTGAGCGAATCGTGATGATTGCAGCTCTTGAGTCGTATTCACCATTTAGTAGTGTCACAACTTCTTGTTCAGCAACTAACTTCTTCAGTGCTTCAAGTTCTGCAGTTGCTTCATTAGCTGCAGACTTATCTGATTCACTGTTGGCTAGTTGGATAAGGACTTCAAGATCATCTAGTCTGCTGGCGATGTCTTGGATTCTGGTTCGCTGAGCCTGTTTTCTAGAAAGAGCACTGGTTAGTTTCTGGGCCTCTTCAGCGTTATCCCACAAGTTAGGGGCTTGAACATCTATCTCTAGCTGCTCAATCTCTTTATCTAGCTTGGGTACGTCAGTAACCTCAGCAATAGTGGCAAAGGTTCCACGAATTTGCTTGATTTCTTGAGAGAGATCAAGGTCGGACATGTTCTCTAGTTTAGGCGGGAGTTAGCCAATACCCCTTCGAGTGTTCACCTAGGCGATAATTGGCTAATGGCATCCAACAAAGACTTCACTAAACGTGAGTTGGTGCTACCTGTTTATCTGCCATCCTTTCTTTTCTCTACGGCAGAGTTTGGAATAGTTCCGAGTATCCCGGCAACAGTATTCCTATTCACTGAAGACCTTGCCACCGCAGGTCTCATTACCGGTCTACTAATGATTGGACGCCTGGTAGCCGATCTACCTGCAGCTAAGTTGATTGATTATCTAGGTGAGCGCAAAGCCATGATTATGGCAGCTGCTGCAGGTGCAATTGGTATCCTGCCTAGTCTTTTCGCCATGAACCTATTCATGCTTGGAATCGGTGTCTTCATCGTAGGCGCAGGATCAGCTGTTTTTGGTCTAGCAAGACTTTCTTGGATGACCGAGCATGTGCCAATTGCTATTAGAGCCAGGGCTCTATCTGTTCTGGGTGGAATGTTTAGAGCAGGTTCATTTGTTGGACCAACAGTAGCCGCAGCCATCATTGCAATGTTCAGCGTTCGAGCTGTTTACTTCTTACCTTTAGTTCTCTGTAGTCTCGCTGTTGTTATCTTGCTCTTTGCTAAAGGCGGAGAAGATGTTGCCAAGAACAGCTCTTCACTCAAAGAAACTTTGTTGGTTGCAAGACGTGAAGGTAAGAAACTTGCAACACTAGGAGTTGCATCATCAATCCTGAGTGCTCTTCGTGGCACCAGAATGATCGGTCTTCCCCTCATTGCCGTATACCTCACTATTCCAACAGAGCAGGCTTCCCTAATCATTGGTATCGCCGGGGCATTGGATTTCGCAATGTTTTACCTAAGCGGACAAATCATGGACCGCTTTGGTAGAAGCTTTGCAGC
>JBEDBW010000125.1:0-3184 GCA_041177045.1 Actinomycetota bacterium
GGTTCCCCGGTTTATGTCCGTAAAGAGATTGTCCATAACAAGCACGTAGTATCCAGCTTGGAAAGACGTGGAGCAATCTTCGTCAACGAAGTAGACGAAGTGCCTGAAGGCAGCATCCTGGTCTTCTCAGCTCACGGAGTGAGCCCTGCGGTTATTAAGGCATCTGAGGAAAGAAACCTAAACACTATTGATGCAACCTGTCCTTTGGTTACCAAGGTCCACAGAGAAGTTCAGAGATTTGCTAGCGAAGACTATGACATTCTTCTAATCGGTCACGAAGGACATGAAGAAGTAGAAGGAACTGCTGGAGAAGCTCCAGATCACGTTCAACTAGTCGATGGTCGTCATGGAATTCTAAACGTGACCGTTAGAGACCCTGAGAAAGTTATCTGGCTATCTCAGACCACACTCTCTGTTGATGAAACTTATGAAACTGTTGAAGCTCTTAGAGAGAGATTCCCAACACTTCAAAACCCACCTAGCGATGACATCTGTTATGCAACACAGAACAGACAGGTTGCTATCAAGAAGGTAGCTCTAGATGCAGAGCTAGTTATTGTTGTTGGTTCAGTAGCTTTGGAAGCAGGAGCTAAGGCTTCTTACCGAGTGGACTTTGCATCTGAGATTCAAGACGAGTGGTTTGAAGGTGTAACAACTGTTGGCGTTACATCAGGAGCATCAGTTCCTGAAGTCCTTGTTGAAGAAGTGCTTGAAGATCTTGCTCGTCGTGGTTATGGCGATGTTGATATTGTTCAGACCGCTGAAGAAGATGTTCAGTTCTCGCTGCCTAAAGAACTCAGAAAAGATCTAAAGGCTGCTGGTGAAGACACCAGCAATAAGCAGAAGCGTTAGTCGAACTTAGTTTCTTTTACTAGCTTCCCAGTTCTATCAAAGGTCTTCCAAACACCAGTCTGTTTACCTTCATCAAAAGAACCAGATCTCATTAGAGATCCATCTTTTCTAAAGAATTCCCAGAAGCCATGCATTTCATTGTTTTTATAAGCACCTTTGAAACGGGGATTCCCGTTGTCATAGAAGGGACTTACCTCAGACAATTACAAGCTCATTGATTTAGAAGCTGAACCCAACTCTTGGGTAGCTAACTGAACACGCTTAGCCATGTCTGCTTCAGCAACCTTGCCCCAGGCACGTGGGTCATAAGCCTTCTTGTCGCCAACTTCGCCATCGATCTTTAGGACCTTGTCGTAGTTAGACAGCATGTGTCCAGCAATAGATCTGGTGAATGCATACTGAGTGTCAGTGTCAATGTTCATCTTCACAACACCAAAGCGAACTGCATCGGCAATCTCCTGAGGAGTTGAACCTGAACCACCGTGGAAGACAAGGTCAAATGGCATGTCCTTGCCATACTTGTCACCAACTGCACGCTGAATGTCATTTAGAAGTTCTGGACGAAGAACTACATTTCCTGCCTTGTATACACCGTGCACGTTACCGAAGGTAAGCGCAGTTAGGTATCTACCGTTTTCGCCTAGACCTAGAGCTTCAGCAGTTAGTAAACCATCTTCGATGGTTGAGTAAAGGTGATCACCTTCGCCACCTTCAACGCCGTCTTCTTCTCCACCAACAACACCAATTTCAACTTCCAAGATGATGCCTAGGTTCTTGGTCTGAGCTAGAAGGTCTTTAGAGATCTGAAGGTTTTCAGTTAGAGAAACAGCTGAGCCATCCCACATCTGAGAGTTGAATAGTGGTTCCTGGTGGTTACGAACTCTTTCCTTGCTTAGTTCTAGAAGAGGAAGCAAGAAAGTCTCTAGGTGTGGCTTTGAGCAGTGGTCAGTATGGATACCAACAGTGATTGGGTAATTCTTAGCAACTTCTCTTACGAAGTTAGCCATTGCTGCAGCGCCAGTTGCCATGTGCTTTACAGATGAACCTGACCAGTAGTCGCCACCACCAGTTGTTACCTGGAGAATTCCATCAGAGCCTGCCTCTGTTAGTCCCTGCAGAACAGCGTTAACTGTTTGTGAGCTGGATACGTTAATTGCAGGGTAAGCAAATCCACCTTTCTTAGCGCGGTCAATCATTTCTGCGTATTGATCAGGTGATGCTACTGGCACGTTAGTACTCCTATGGTTTGGCTATTTCTTCGAGTGGAACATTTAGGTTTGGTGCAGAATCAACAGTTGCTGGAGGCATGTTATCTAGGTTCTCAAGACCTGAAGTTGGTTGAGTAACTGCAATAGCTCCCCAACGAACTGCAGTCTGAACTCCTAGTGGAACATTGAAGCCAACACCGTAATCTTCTTCACCTTCAGCAATTGGGTTAGACACAACAGCTGAAAGGAATCCAGCAAGAGTTGCATCTCCGGCACCAACAGTGTTGATGACCTTAACTGGAGGAGTTCTAGCTGCCCAGTGACCTTCAAGTGTCACAGCAATCATTCCGTCTGCTCCCATAGAAGCAAGAACAACTTCGATGCCGTGTTCACATAGTTCACGAGCTGCATCAACAACATCGCCAACGGTAGCTAGTTCTCTACCAACAGCTGACGCTAGTTCTTCAGCATTTGGCTTAATGACATTTGCACAGCCCTTACGAGCCCAGTAGGAGAGAGGTTCACCTGAAGTATCGAGAGCAACCTTCACTCCCATAGCTTTCATGGAATCAAAGATAGGTTGCAGATCAACATAAACACCGGTTGATTTATAGGTAGGAAGAGCTCCTGCAATTACTAACCACTTAGCGCCAGTGTTTCTAACTTCTTGTTCAGTTAGATCAATAACCTTCTGCCAGTCTTCTTCACTCAGTGATCTAGGAGATTCATTGACCTTAGTAGTAGTTCCATGCTTATCAACAATGGTTGTTGAAACACGAAGGCTTCCTTCAACCCACATTGGAACTAGGAAAGAAGAACCTGTTCTTTCCAAGACATTGATATCAGCATTACCAATAGGAACTACTCCCGGGGCATGGATGTTGGCAAGAGTTAGTCCACGGGATACGTTGATACCTTTACCGGCAAGTTCTTCACGAACATCATCAGCTCTATTGACTTGACCAGGGTGAAGGTTGTTTACAAAATATGTTCTGTCGAGAGTGGGGGCAGGTGTCAGTGTGACAACCGGAGCACCAAAGTGTCCTTGCGACATGTGTTTCTCCTACTCACTCGTATCTGTTTAGATGCCCAATAAATCTGGCTAATTAGAGCAAACGGCACTG
>JBEDBW010000125.1:3257-5990 GCA_041177045.1 Actinomycetota bacterium
TGATCTTGTGGTTAGTCAATTCAGCTAGTTCATCAAGGCTAGAAACCCCATGCCGATCAGCCATATGGATGACAATCCTGGCACAGGCATCACTATCAGCTAGGGCATCGTGATGGTCAAACTCCTCATGCCCAATGGCATAAGCCACCTGATTCAGCCTGTAACTGTCTAGGTTGTAGGTCTTTCGGGCCATAACCAGAGAACAGCCATATCGAAGATCTGGTAGCTCATATTCAATAAGTGCAGCACTTGCCTTCAAGACCCCCACGTCAAATCCTGCATTATGAGCAATTAGGTCATCTGAGCCTATAAACCCCAGCATTTCCTCTAGGGCTTCAGCCCAAGTAGGAGCATCCACCACATCCTGTGGGTGAATGCCATGAACACCAATGTTGCCTGTAGCAAACCAGTCATTTGGATAGGGAGGCTTTATCAAGGTGGAGAAGGTATCCACTATCTTGCCTTCAGCTACCTTCACTAAACCAACAGCACAAGGACTAGCCGAGGCACCGTTAGCGGTCTCGAAGTCTATGGCTGTGAAGTTAAGAGGCATTGCTTCAATCTAACCTAAAGCCCATGACACCGAAGAGAGAACCTCAAAGACAAGTAAACTTGCTTGAATGGCTCTAACAATCGGTATCGTCGGACTACCAAACGTCGGCAAATCAACTCTCTTCAACGCACTAACTAAGAACAATGTGTTGGCAGCGAACTATCCCTTCGCAACCATTGAACCTAACATCGGTGTCGTTAACCTTCCAGACCCAAGACTTCAAAAGCTTGCTGACATCTTTGGTAGCGAGAAGCTACTACCTGCTCCTGTGTCATTTGTTGACATCGCGGGAATTGTTAAGGGTGCTTCCTTGGGCGAAGGACTAGGAAACAAGTTCCTAGCCAACATTCGTGAAGCAGATGCCATTGCCCAGGTGGTTAGAGGATTTATCGATCCTGACGTTATTCACGTTGATGGCAAGGTAGATGCTTCAAGCGATATCGAAACCATCAACACAGAGCTAATCCTTGCTGATTTAGAAACTCTAGATAAAGCAAGAGTAAGAATTGAAAAAGAAGTTAAGGGCAAGAAGGTAGAACCAGCTGTTCTTGAAACAGTAGATCAGGCTCTTGCATTCCTAAATGCAGGTAAGCCACTTTCAGTTTCAACAATTGACTTGCAGCCAATCAAAGAACTTGGATTGCTAACTGCTAAACCTATTCTTTATGTCTTCAACGTTGATGAATCAGTTCTAAGTGATGCTTCTAAGAGAAAGCTTTTGGCTGATCTTGTTGCTCCTGCTGAGGCAGTATTCCTAGATGCCAAGGTTGAGAGCGAGCTTATTGACCTTTCTCCTGAAGAAGCAAATGAACTTCTAGCATCTCTTGGTCAAGATGAGTCTGGTCTAGACCAGCTTGCTCGAATTGGATTCAACACTCTAGGTCTTCAGACCTACCTAACCGCTGGCCCTAAAGAAACTAGAGCATGGACTATCAAGAAAGGTGCAACAGCACCTCAGGCTGCTGGTGTTATCCATACTGATTTCCAAAGAGGCTTCATCAAAGCTGAAATTGTTTCCTTCGATGACCTAATTGCTGCAGGTTCAATGGCCGATGCTAAAGCTGCAGGTAAGGTCCGCATGGAAGGTAAAGATTACGTCATGCGTGATGGAGATGTTGTTGAGTTTAGGTTCAACGTCTAGGCAAGTTACTTCTAACCACTAACCAACTATGGCAATAACTCTCTTTTTGGAGCTTGTCTGCGATACTTCAGGTATCTAGTGAGTAACGGAGGTGTGAAGATGTTAGATGACAAGGAATGTAACTGTGGCGAAGGCTGCAAGTGTTCAGGTGGTTCAAACGAATAGAAACAACCTAGTTGTTTCTTGAATAAAGAATTAAGGCAAGTCTAGAAATCAGTGCTGCTGATTACTGACTTGCCTTCTTTTATACCCTCTAGCAATACCTTCACAACATGGCTTGCTGTCATACCTTCAGGGAATGCTGGAGCAGTTCCAAAGATAGCTCTGGTGGCTAGTCCTGTTTCTGTGTGTCCAGGCTTTGCATCTGTTACTTGGATCTTGTCTCTGCGGAACTCTTGGGTGATAGTGGCTAGGTAACTAGCGTGAGCAGTTTTAGAAACTGTGTAGGCAGACATACCTGGGAATACCTTCTCTGAAACAACTCCAGTTATTCCAGCAACAAATGATCCTGCTTCTTTGTCTAAAGCAAGAAGTGGATGCAGGGCAGAGATGATGCTTGCCGGTCCTAGGTTATTGATCTGCATGAGCTTTGCAGCGTCTTGAGCCGATGTCTCTGTTGCTTTAGCAAAGCCAACAACACCAGCTGCGTTGATGATGCCATGAATTGGTTGGTTCAGGTTTAGTAGGTAGTCAGTAAGAGTCTTGATGCTTTCTTGACTCTCAAGATCAACAAGTAATTTGACGGATGCTTCATTAGGAATTCTTGCGGCAGTCTCCGCATTGCGAGCAGTAGCCATAACACTTGCTCCAAGAGCTGTGAGTTGTCTAACGAGTTCAGAGCCTAGAGCTCCTGAGCCACCAATAACTAATACGTTCTTACCTGTGAATTCCATTGCTCAATTATGGCTTATGTAATTAGTCGCCAGCTGCCAGGACTTAGTGAGGCGAGTGAGTCGTTGAGCTAGTTCTTGATGTTTGGGTGATTGAAGTGCTCAGATACGGTTCTGTGAAGAATGCCGTTGGTTGCTAGAACACTTGA
>JBEDBW010000126.1:0-5485 GCA_041177045.1 Actinomycetota bacterium
CCCCCTGCTGTTTTGCTAGTCACAACTAAATCTTCTGGAACCGTGTTAGCAACTACTGCTAGTGAATGATATCTAGTTGCAGTGAAGGGTTCAGGAACATCTTTGTATACCAAACTGTCATCGTGGAATACCTGACTGGTTTTACCGTGCATTAGTTCTTCAGCACTTGTAACAGTTGCTCCCATAGCTTCAGCAATTGCTTGGTGACCTAGGCAAACACCGAAAATGGGCTGACCTGACTTTAATGCGAGTTTCACTGTTGGAACACTCAATCCTGCATCACCAGGTGTTCCAGGTCCTGGAGAAATCAATACCGCATCATATTTAGCCAGTAGATCTGGTAGTTCAGCCTCGGTCACGACATCGTTACGCAGAACCTCTGTTTCAGCACCAAGCTGCTGAAGGTAGCCATTCAGCGTATAAACAAAGGAGTCGTAGTTATCCAGGACCAAAATCTTAACCATAAGGATTCAAGACTAACTTGCCGAGGCCCGCCTCGTAATAGAATTGTGGAATGTCTGATAACGAAAAGAAAACCGCAAAGCTTCCAAAGCGTCCAGCTAAGCCAGCCGCTCCTGATTCTGTCAAGGTAACTAAGAACAAGGAAGGCAACCCTGCTTGGTTCCTACCTGTGACACTTACATTCCTAGTCGTGGGACTTGTTTGGATCATGGTTTACTACATCAGCCAGACTGTATTCCCTCTAGGTTCAGGAACACCAATCAACCTAGGTCCAGGAAACATCATCGTAGGCTTCGGTCTAATGATGGTTGGCTTCGGTCTTCTAACCCGCTGGAAGTAATTAGTTATACAAACTATTTATTGGTGCATTAGCAACAAACCAAATCACCAACAGCGCTACACCTATTCCAACTAGAGAAATAGTTTGAACAGTTGGCTTAATGTGATTTCTGGTGGCAACCAAAACATATCCAACGGCTGCTCCAACAACTAATCCACCAACGTGAGCTTCCCAGGCTATGCCGGGTAGGAATCCTAAAACTAAGTTAAGTCCGATGATGATATACATCTGTCCTGCATTTAGTTTCATCACAACTAGGAAAACTAAGTAAGCACCCATCAAACCAAAGACAGCTCCGCTAGCACCAAATATTGACAGCGCGTAGAGAATTAGAAATCTGAGCTTACCGAGCATTGGCTCAAGCAATGTGCCCAGAACGAATAGTGAATACACATTGAAGAGTATGTGTGTGATCTGTGTATCGGAGTGGGTAAAGCTAGAAGTGAAAACTCTAAGTAGGCTTCCCTCTTCGGTGATGCTTCCAACGTTTGAATACCTGAGTGAATAAATTAGCCCAGGGAAAAGCAGTTCTGCTACGAATACCAAAACGTTTAGGGCAATGAGAACGAGAGTGATTGGTGCTGCACTTATAAGCGATTTTTGAAAAGTTGCTTTTTGAATCTTGACTCTATCTTTTGCATCTTCAGGACATAGGAAACCTATTGCACCAGGAGAAGAACAGTCAACGCATATGAATCTTTCGCAGCGTTGACAAGACACCCCGGTCTCGCGATCGGGGTGTCTGTAACAATAAGTAGAAAGTTCTGACACTAAGCCGCAACTGTTTCGATTGAGATGCTCTCAATTACAACTGGCTCTACTGGCTTATCCTGAGCTCCGGTTTTAACTGCAGCAATCTTGTCAACAACTTCTTTAGAAGCATCGTCTGCTACTTCACCAAAGACAGTGTGTTTACCGTATAGCCATGAAGTGTCTGCAACAGTGATGAAGAACTGAGAACCGTTGGTTCCAGGGCCAGCGTTAGCCATAGCTAACTTGTATGGTTCGTTGAAGTTCTGCTCGCTGATTTCATCCTTGAAGTTGTAGCCAGGGCCACCCATTCCAGTTCCTGTTGGGTCTCCACCTTGAATCATGAAGTTAGGAATGATGCGGTGGAAGATAACACCGTTGTATAGGGGCTTGTCTGTGTGCTTAGCTCCTGTGCGTGGGTCAGTCCACTCTTTAGTGCCATCAGATAGGCCAACAAAGTTGGCAACTGTTACTGGGGCGTCTAGGCCGAAAAGATTGATCTTTATGGCTCCGTGGTTAGTGTTTAGGGTTGCGATGTGAGTTGTATTTGTCATGTAATCATTCTCGCACGACTCTAAACAGTCGAAATAACGCCTATATCTCCGCCAATGTCGGTGCCACACCATACAATGTTTGAGATGTTTCCAATCGGGGATATTAGGGCTCTAGGTAATAGGTGGGCATGAATACAGAAGTTCTGTTGGCACGTGGGGAGACTGTAACATCATTCGAGACACCCGCTGCTGTAAAGATCAAAGTGGCCTGGCCTGAGCCAAAAGTAATGAAGATCCTTGTTCCAGTGGGGTTGAAATTGGGACCTCTAAAATCAGACTTCCAAGAAAATTTCAAAGAAATTCTCAATCCTGAGCTGATTGAGCATCTGGATGAGGCCTGGCCTAGAGACCCAGAGATAAAGATAGACCGAAAGCCAGTGGTTTTAGAGCCTTGGGATGATATTCAAATAGAGATTCTTCCTCAGAAAAAACCTCGCGCAGATAGCGTAGAAACAGAGATTGAGTTAGACAGACCTCGTATCACCATTCAAATGGGGCAGAGAGTCGATGAATTTAGTGACAATTGTAAGCAGCACCTGAAACCAGAGCTATTTGAGCACGTCGTGCGTCTATGGTCAGACCCTGACTACTGCCGGGCCGTTGTTCCTATTGGCAGAAATATTCTTATCCGCGGTTGCGCTTAGGCTTAGCTGGCCAACCCAAAGCTCCAACAGCCTTTAGAAGCTCTTCTGGAGATACCTTGAGTTCTTGGCAAAGTCTTCCAACTGTGCCTGATGGGATCTCACGCTCTAGGTGGAAATATCTGCTCAAGCTTGACTTCTGCATGCCTGTGGCGATTGCGAACTGATTTAGAGATCTATAGCCTCTAGCTTCGTACTTAGATACGAACCAGTTCCATGCTGATTGAATGTTTTCTGCTGATTGCTTTTGAACCATTTAGTCTGACTTACCCGCTCTTTGAAGCCCCATGCAATTGCATCCAATACACACTTTATACGCATAATCGGGAACATGCACAAACTCTCCGCAGTTTGTCAGGCTATATTTCAAAAAGTTCACCGAAGCCCTCATATTCATAGAATCTGATGTATTCCACTAACAACTTGTTGGACTCAGGTAGTTCTGGATCTAAAGGACCGCCCAAATTACCACCAACAGCCAGGTTTAGAAGGATGTAGAAAGGGTGGTCATAAACCCATTTGTTAGGTGCAACACTCTCTGGTGTTGCTGAGAAGTACTCTTTATCGTCTACAAACCAGCTAATCTGTCCCGGTTTCCAGTTGATTGAGAATTCATGCCATTCTCCAGCCAGAGTCTGATCGAAAACTAGTTTGCCGCCGCAACCGTTATCCCCAAAGTAACCCGGTCCATGAAGAGTCCCAAGAGCCTCAAGAGGGGCCTTGCCCACCCATTCCATAATGTCTATCTCGCCGGCTAGAGGCCAGCCTTCAGTGTCCATTGTGTCCCCAAGCATCCAGAACGCTGGCCATAAGCCTGCTCCTGCTGGAACCATTGCTTTGATGGCTAATCTGCCGTACTGGAAATGAAGCTTGTTCTTAGTAACCAACCTTGCACTTGTCCACTCAGCGGGACCGTAATAGGCCTCTCCTGCTGACTCTTCAGTTACCTTGCGAGCTTCAAGCTCTAACTGGCCTGCTGCATTAACAAAGGCGTTCTCCGCTGTGTAAACCTGAAGTTCATTGTTGCCCCAGCCAGGTATCCCATGGGATGTTCCGTCACCTAAATCTCTGCCCCTCTGTCTTCTGGCATGATTTCTTTCTGTGGAGAATTAGGTGGATTCCCAGTTTAACTCAACCCAATTGTTACCAAAACACCCTTAGGCTAGAAATAAGTCGAAAGGCTTAAGGTATCCAGGTGATTTTGCTTCTTGGAGTAAAAGTGTCAGAAATGCTAAGTGCATGACATTAACTAGATACATAGACAGAAGGAATAACATGAAGATTTCAAAGATTGCAATCGCAGTTCTATTTGCTGCTGGTTTCCTAACAACTTCAGCTTCCTCAAGCATGGCTACATCATGTGCTGAAGGTTACATAGCTGTCGAGGGTGAGTTCCCTGATCCTATGTACACATGCGAGCCAATTGAAACACCAGAAGAAAGCGTTGACGTCAAGCCAATCGACTCTTGCTGGGAAACAGAAGACGGTTCAGAGGTGTGTGCAAGAGGTTTGATGGAACCAATGCCAGCTACTGGAGAAGAAACCCCTGTTGATGGTGGCGACTGCGCTGTAAGCGTTGATGCGGATGGCTACGAACTTAAGGCTTGCTATGACGCAGTGCCTTATGAGGTGCCTGGCGAAGAAGGCGAACCGGAGCCTGTAAACGCTGAAACAGTTGACGAGTCATTAATGTTGCAGAGTGGTGTCACAAAGTCTGGTGCAACCCCTAATGATCAAACAGCTTCAAGTGCACTTGCTGCATTCGGTGTTCTAGTTGGTGCCCTAGGTGCCCTAGGAATCGGAATTAGCAGACAACGAGCTGCTAAGAAATAGATTTAGACAACAAATGGGTCTGACTGAAAACAGTCAGGCCCATTTTTGTTTATCTAAGTTCTATTACTGAGTAGCTTCCCTGCTCATTAGACCAACGTTGTTGCCTTCAGAATCTTCAATGAAAGATAGCCACTCGTTACCCGGTGTATCAAACAGTCCTTGCGGATCAGGGAAAACAATGTGTGGCTCTTCGATAATCTTTACTCCTAGATTTCTAAGTCTCTCTGTCTCAGCCTTTACGTCTTCAACATTTAAATACACCAATGAAGAAGGACCCTCTAATTGAATTAAAAGTCTTGTACCTTCAAGGTTGTAGAAAATCATTCCTGGGTTTGGAAAAACGGCTGTTGGTTCTTGTTTAAGTAATTGGGTATAGAAAGCTTGAGCCCTGACTATGTCTTTGCAACCCATAGATATTTGTCGAATCTTCATAAAGTCAAGATACACCGAGATATGCCAAGTAGATTTGACTGGTGGCTAAAAGTTCAACGTTGAGATCATTCAAACATCGGAACTTCCGCATACTATATCCAGCTAACGCCATGTCAAACATTGGTACTTGGAGTCAAAGAGTTGCTCAAGACTGGTTGGTTCTAGAGCTAACAGACAAGGACGCAGCGATGCTGGGTCTTGTTACTGCAATTCAATTTCTCCCTGCAATGCTGCTTAGTCTCTACGGTGGTCTACTAGCTGACCGTTTCAATAAGCGAAAGCTTCTTATCCTCACCAACACAGGCGCTGCTCTCACATCAGTGATTCTAGGTTTGTTAGTTATTGCTGGATCAGTTCAGTTATGGCATGTGTTTGTTTTAGCTTTAGGCCTCGGTGTTTTCACAGCGATTGACTCGCCAATCAGAGTGAGCTTCACAAGTGAACTAGTTGGTAAGAATGATCTAGCTAACGCA
>JBEDBW010000126.1:5510-8269 GCA_041177045.1 Actinomycetota bacterium
TGGTCCTGCTCTGAGTGGATATCTGATTTTCTTCTATGGCACAGGTCCTTCTTTTCTTATAAACACCGGCACTTATGTGTTCATGGTGGCAACGCTTCTATTCCTCAGAGATAAAGATCTACACATCACCTCAAAGCCTGCTAGAGATAACAAGCTGGCAGAGGCATTCAAGTATGTGAAATCTAGGCCTGATCTAATGCTTGTGATGTTGACTGTTTTCTTCACAACAACCTTTGGGTTGAACTTTCAAATCTTCATTGCTCTAATGGCAACCAAAGAATTCGGAATGCAAGCAGATCAGTTTGGTGCGCTTGGAAGCCTATTGGCAGTCGGCTCATTGACCGGAGCTATAGTCGCGGCACGACTAGAAAAAAGTAGAACAACGAAAAACATCCTTTTCGGGGCAACGCTGTTTGGTGTTCTGCTTATGCTCTCCGCTTATATACCTAGTCCACTGCTCTTTGCGCTCATGTTGCCAATCATGGGGGCAACAGCTTTGTTAACGCTAATCTCCGCTAACACTTATGTGCAGAGCAACACCTCTAACGCTCTGCGTGGTCGTGTCATGGGAATCTACTTGATGATCTTTATGGGTGGCACACCTATCGGTGCTCCGCTGATTGGATTTGTTGCAGCAGCTGTTGGAATACGACTAACTATTGTTTTGTGTGGTCTTGTTCTCGTAGTTGCTGCATTCTTGAACCTGTAACAATCTAGTTACTGGTTCATTCTTTCAATCTCGGCATCGACAGCATCTTTTAGAGCTTGCATGTCCACATCTGACACAGGTCCATACTCGAGTGCTCTAGTGTTCTTAACATCCTCTGGGGTTGCTTTAACTAAGAGACCGTTTGCTACTTCAAAAATAGTGTCTTTTAGTTTCGAACCCTCTTCGGTGTAGGTAGCTTGTGTCCAAACAAAACTTCCATCATCGTTCTTCTTGACGTAGTGCTCATAGTCCCCGGTGTTGTCGTGGTTAGCTTCTTCCATCATGGAGATCAGATAACCAGGACCACAGGCTGTTGTTTCTAATTCATATAGAACTTGGGCAGCACCTTTTTCATCGATGTAGATCGCGCTGTAATCCAAATAGGCATCTTCTTTAGCAAGAGCAATGATTCTAGATGGCACGTTATTGATGAACCTCTCAACAAGTCCTTCGGTCTGCCCCTTAGTGCAGGAATCATCGGCGATCTTATAAAACTCTGCTTCTATCTCAGCTTGGGTTTGAGTAATAGTAGGCGTTGGAGTTGGGGTAGCAGTTGGTTCTGGCTCAGTTGAAGCACATCCTGCCAAAGCCAATAACAATCCAGTGATGGCTAGAGCCTTGAATGTAGTTGTTGTTCTCATTTGGGTCCCCGTTCTGTTGATATAAAGAATACTGCCGAAGTATGTTTTTATCTCTTTGCAGCTTGTCCGGGAACAAACACCAGCAACGCACAAACAGCAAAGATTCCATGTCTTGAGTCTAGGCTCTTGCACCGCCTTAGCATTAAGGACTTAAAGAGAGAAGCCCGGTCATTTCTGACCGGGCTTTCCACTTGCGTGGAGACTAGGGGGGTCGAACCCCTGACCCCCTGCTTGCAAAGCAGGTGCTCTACCAACTGAGCTAAGTCCCCATTCGGAAGGCCACTCTGATGAGTGAGTACTTCCTGGTGGGCCTAGGAGGACTTGAACCTCCGACCTCTTCATTATCAGTGAAGCGCTCTAACCACCTGAGCTATAGGCCCATAGAACGAAGTTAACCCTACCTGATTTGAGTGCTTGTCTCAAACTGAGGTTTAGTTATTTGTGAAACCCACTGAAACTCCGCCTGTGATACGGGCTACGATGTTGAAAATCGCTGCCCAAACTCCAGCCAGAATGGTTCCTACAAAGATCACGAAGAGAGCCATGCTTAGGGCGATTGCTAGAACTGGAGGCAATGTAACATCTAGCCCAATGTCCTTTAGCAAAGCGGTAGCACCTAAGGTGCTTAGAACGAAGTAAACCAATGTGATGGCTATCACTAGACCAATACCGATTGCGATGTTGATTACGAACCCAAAGCGAACTGCCGACCAGAAGCTGATCTTCACTAGCTTTAGGTTTACCGGCTTCACAGTGGATTCACTGCGTCTGACGTTGCGTGAAAAGATACTCATTTACTCTCCGCTCTCTTCTGAGACAACTTCAACACTAGAGGTGTCTGTGTCAGAACTGTCTAGATTTCTTTCGCTGTTCTTTGCTAATCCTAGGACTGAATCCTCTTCATCGAAACGGGCAAATACAACACCCATGGTGTCTCTACCTCTGGCAGGGACCTCACTAACGGCTGATCTCACGACTTTACCGCTAGAAAGCACTATAAGTACCTCATCATCTTCTTCAACGATTAGGGCACCGACTATGTCTCCACGGCGATCCTCTAGCTTGGCTACCTTGATTCCGATACCGCCTCGGTTCTGAAGTCGGTACTGATCAACAGAGGTTCTCTTGGCGAAGCCACCTTCGGTGACAACGAACACGAAGCCACGGTCAGTAATAACGTCAGCTGACAATAGGTGATCTCCCTTACGGAAGTGCATACCGATGTTTCCACTGGTGTCTCTACCCATTGGACGAAGTGACTCGTCGCTAGCTGAGAACCTGATCGACATTCCCTTGCTTGAAACAAGCAATAAATCATCGCTCTGGTTCACCAGCATTGCTGAAACAACTTCATCGTCTTCACGAAGCTTGATGGCAATCAAACCGCCTGAACGAGCAGTGTCATATGC
>JBEDBW010000126.1:8293-10506 GCA_041177045.1 Actinomycetota bacterium
ACTAAGAACTCTGCTTGTTGGTAATCGCGGATGTCTAGCACCTGAGCGATCTTCTCATCAGGTTGAAGAGCTAGAAGGTTAGCTGCGTGCTGACCCTTTGCATCTCTTCCTGCTTCTTGAACTTCATAAGCCTTGGTGCGATATACGCGACCCTTGTTTGTGAAGAAGAGTAAGTAGTGATGTGTTGTTGTGACAAAGAAGTGTTCAACAACATCATCTGCTCTAAGGCTCGCACCTTTCACACCCTTACCTCCGCGGTGTTGTGAACGGTAGTTATCACTCTTTGTTCTCTTGATGTATCCACCACGAGTAATGGTGATAACCATTTCCTCTTCTGGAATTAGATCAAGATCCGTAACGCCATCTTCACCTGGAAGAATTTGAGTTCTTCTGTCGTCGCCGTGACGCTTAACGACTTCTGCAAGTTCTTCACTAACGATAGTTCTCTGACGCTCTGGGTCAGCAATGATTGCCTTATATTCAACAATCAATGCTTCTAGCTCAGCAGCTTCATCAATAATCTTCTGTCGCTCTAGTGCTGCTAGTTGTCTTAGCTGCATGTTCAAGATTGCTCTTGCCTGCAATTCATCAATTGAAAGAAGTTTGATCAAACCATCTCGAGCATCTTCAGCTGTTGCGCTAGCTCTAATAAGTTTGATTACTTCATCAAGAGCATCAAGAGCCTTTAGGTAGCCGCGAAGAATGTGTGCTCGTTCTTCAGCTTTTCTTAGACGGAAAGTAGTTCGTCTAACGATTACTTCAATCTGGTGAGCAATCCAGTAGGTGATGAAACCATCAAGGCTCAAAGTTCTAGGAACACCATCAACAAGAGCCAACATGTTTGCGCTGAAGTTTTCTTGAAGAGGAGTGAACTTGTATAGGTTGTTTAGAACAACTTGAGCAACAGCGTCCTTCTTCAAAACAATTACTAAACGCTGACCAGTTCTACCTGAAGTCTCGTCACGAATATCTGCAATGCCAGTTAATCTTTGTTCCTTAACTAGTTCAGCAATCTTGAGTGCAAGGTTGTCTGGGTTAACTTGGTAAGGAAGTTCAGTAACTACTAGACAAGTTCTTCCCTGAAGTTCTTCAACATTTACGATTGCTCGCATTGTGATTGAACCGCGACCGGTTCTATATGCATCCTTGATTCCTTGAGATCCAAGAATGGTCGCTGCTGTTGGAAAGTCTGGACCCTTGATGCGTTGCATCAAAGCATTTAGTAGTTCTTCTTGTGAAGCACCTGGGTTAGCTAATGCCCACTGAGCACCTTCTGCAACTTCACGAAGGTTGTGTGGAGGAATGTTTGTTGCCATAGCAACAGCAATACCGATTGATCCATTGATTAGAAGGTTAGGAATTCGGCTAGGAAGAACTGTTGGTTCTTGAGTTCTACCGTCGTAGTTATCTTGAAAATCAACAGTCTCTTCATCAATGTCTCTAACCATTTCAAGAGCTAGAGGAGCCATGCGACACTCTGTGTATCGAGGAGCTGCTGCTCCGTCGTTACCTGGGGAACCGAAGTTACCTTGCCCGTTTACTAGCGGATAACGAAGGTTCCATTCCTGAACTAGACGTACCAAGGTGTCATAGATGGCACTGTCACCGTGCGGGTGATACTGGCCCATTACATCTCCAACTACACGAGAACACTTGGAGAACTGCTTGTCTGGGCGGTAGCCACCGTCATACATCGCGTAAATCACACGACGGTGAACAGGCTTTAGACCATCTCTAACATCTGGAAGAGCACGCCCTACGATAACGCTCATTGCATAGTCAAGGTATGACCTCTGCATTTCTACGTTTAGGTCAATTTGTTCGACTCTGTCGACGGTTGGTTCAATATTTTCAGTCATAATTTTTCTCTCGCTCTAGATATCTAGGAAGCGAACATCCTTTGCATTTTGTTGGATGAATGTTCTACGTAGTTCGACATCGTCTCCCATAAGTGTTGAGAAAATTTCATCAGCTCTAACTGCATCGTCCAGTGTTACCTGAAGAAGTGTTCTGCGAGCTGGATCCATGGTGGTTGCCCAAAGCTCGTCATAGTCCATCTCACCAAGACCCTTGTATCTCTGGATTGAGTTCTCTTTAGGAATTCTCCTTCCTGCCTTTTCGCCTTCTTTGAGCCTTAGATCGCGCTCTTGATCCGTGTAAACATACTCGTGCTCAGCATTGGTCCACTTGATTCGATACAAGGGTGGCTGAGC
>JBEDBW010000127.1:0-2713 GCA_041177045.1 Actinomycetota bacterium
CTATCTCGCTACGAGATCTGGCTTGGAGATGAAAGAGTCGGTCTCGTTGACTACGTGGATGTGGATGGTGAGCTACAGATAACTCATACAGAGGTTGACCCAGCTCATCAGGGTAAGAACTATGCAGCTATCTTGACCCGTGAAGCACTGGCAGACATTGATGCTAATAATCTAGGTAAAGTCTGGCCTGTATGCCCTTACACAGTTGTTTACATGAAGAGGCATCCAGAGACACACCATCTTCTATCTAGAGAATTGAACTAAGCCACGTTCTCTTTGATAAATCCGATGAGGTCGTGAATAACTTCATCTTTGTTTATCTCGTTATAGATCTCATGTCTTGCATCGTGATAAATGATTGCAGTGACGTTCTCTAGTTCTGACTTATTTCTATAGGTGTTAGCTAGCATCTGGTTTCCACGCTCACCACCGATAGGGTCATCGCTTCCAGCTTGAATTAGTAGCGGAAGTTCTTTGTTGATTTTTCTACTTGGGGTAAAGAAAAGTTGAATTGCATTTGGAATACCAAAAACTTTTGCAGCTGCTGCGTAGAAAGTGTGTTTATCAGCTACGAAGTCAAGGCAAACTTGCTTATCTCTGCTTAACCATTCGTAACCAGTAGCACCAGGTTCTTTATCCCACTTCTTGTTGAATGCACCTGCTCCAAGAACACCCGGTAGTAGTAATGATGAACCTGAGAGAACAACTGCATCATATTCATATGAGTATTGGTTGATTAGTTTCTGAGTAATGAAAGAACCATATGAGTGGCCGACAAGAACAAACTTCACACCTGGATTCTCAGCTTTGATTAGATTGCTGAATTCATGAACTTGTTCGAAGGCAGCTTTGATTCCACCAGGACCTAAGTTACCTAAAGTTTTTGTTTGACCACTAGCAACTTGTTTTTGACCAGTCACTCCGTGACCTCTGTGGTCATCTGCATAAACACTGTAGCCAGCCTCGTTGAGTGCTTTAGCTACGTGATCGTATCTTCTGCCATGGTCTCCAAGACCGTGAGCGATTTGAACTACAGCTTTAGGTTTAGCAACAGGCCAAACGTAATAGGTAATTTCAACGCCGAATGAATCTGTGAACACTCTTGTAATTGGTAGGTCAGTCATGGCTTTACCTTACTCTTTTTACTTTGTTAACCAATCAGATTGAGCAGGTTCTTTACCTTTAGGTAATGAAGCTGCTTTGTTCCAGTGAGTAATCCAGTCAGGTAGCACTGGAACTGGGGCATCCCATCCTCCTGCTAATTCATTTATCTCAGCAGGTGTTGGTGTGCCCTTAGGTGACTTCAAGAATCTAAGTTTCACAACAGCCTCAGCATAGATTTCACCTTTGACTACAAAGCGTTGTCCTACAAAGAAGGCTTGCTCATCCCAACCCAATACCTTGGTTTCAATTTGAAACTTCAACCAAGGAGTAAGGGATTTTCTGAATGTGATTGTCTCTTGAACTACAACAGGATGAACCTTGTGCTTCTTTAGTTTCTGCCAGGTGCGAGCTCTTTTGAGTAGATCAAATCGAGCTAGGTCCAACAGGGTTAGATAAATTCCATTGTTCATGTGTAGGAAGATGTCGATATCTGTTGGCCACACTCTAAAAGATCGAATGCTTGCATCACCTGGCACTAGCTTGCTGCGCCAGCGCCAACTCAAATGTGCCCATACAAGGCGGAACCAAAGTCTCACTTATTGACTGTTGCTTACCAAATAGAAACGCGCTTGTCAGGCTCTAGCCACATCGCATCATTCTCAGTGACACCAAATGCCTCATAGAAAGAATCGAAGTTACTTGCAACCTGGTTACAACGGAACTCGCTTGGTGAGTGTGGGTCAGTGGCTAGACGCTGAATAGCAATAGCTTCTCTTGACTTACCTCTCCAGATGAGGCCCCATGACATGAAGAATCTCTGAGCTCCAGTTAGTCCATCGATTACTGGAGGCTCTTCGCCCTTCAAGCTCATTAGGTATGCCTTGTAAGCAATTGTGATTCCACCAAGGTCACCGATGTTCTCACCAATAGTAAGAGCACCGTTTACTTTGTATTCCTCACTCAAACCTTCAGGAGTTAGTTCGTCATACTGAGCAATAAGTTGCTTGGTTAATTCTTCGAAAGCTGCACGGTCATCGTCAGTCCACCAAGAAATAAGTGCGCCGTCTCCGTCGTACTTTGATCCCTGGTCATCGAATCCGTGACCAATCTCGTGACCAATAACTCCACCGATACCACCGAAGTTAACTGCATCGTCAGCATCCAAACTAAAGAATGGTGCCTGCAAAATTGCAGCAGGGAAAACAATCTCGTTGAAACCTGGGTTGTAGTAAGCGTTGACTGTCTGAGGGGTCATGTGCCACTCTTCACGATCTAGCGGAGCACCAATCTTTGCTGCTTCCTTAGCAAGCTGCCAAGCAGATGAACGGTTAATGTTTCCAACCAAATCATTTCTGTCGATAGCTAGAGCTGAGTAGTCTTTCCACTTGCTTGGGTAACCAATCTTTGGGTTGAACTTAGAAAGCTTAATCAAAGCCTTCTTCTTAGTCTCTTCAGTCATCCAAGTTAGGTTTGTGATGCTCTCGCGGTAAGCCTCGATCAACCAGTGAACTAGTTCATCCATCTTCTCTTTAGCTGCAGGTGGGAAATGCTTAGCAACATAGATTTCTCCAACTGCTTCACCAAGTGCACCTTCAACAAGTTGAACTCC
>JBEDBW010000128.1:0-2712 GCA_041177045.1 Actinomycetota bacterium
TTGTAGAGCTTTGCTCTTGACTTGCCGAACTGCATAACCTTGCTGTTGCCACCTTGAGCATTAGACATTAGGAACCAGAACAAACCGAAGATCAAAATAAAAGGCAAGATTGAGAACAGTAGAGATAGGTACCAAGGAGTGCTTGTTACCTGATCATTGAAACCATCAGCGATGGTTGCCTCTGAAATAGTAGTTGCAACCTGTGTACCACGAGGTGTGACATAGAAGAACTGAATCTTGTCGCCATACTTTGAATCCGCTGAGTTTAGGACTACATCAACGCGTTGCTCGTTCTCAATAACTAGAACAGATTTAGCTGATCCAGCTTCAATTAACCCTAGACCGACTGAGGTGTCCACCTTGGTGAATCCTGTTGTGTTTACTGAGTTCAAACCAATGGTTAGAACAGCAAGAGCAACGAAAATCCAGAAGAACGGACCTCTAAAAAGTTTGCGTGATTTCATAAAAGAGGCTCCAGCCCCTACCTTCCTAATACAACAAGACCAAGTAATAGGCTACAAGCCCAAATGCCTTGGTCAAACCCCGAATGGGGCTTGTTCGCAGAGAGATTAAAGGGGATTTAGCTATAAACAGCTGGGGCCAAGACCCCTACATCCTTGAGTGTGCGGTAGTGCTCGGCATAATCAAGGCCATAGCCAACAACAAACTCATTAGGGATATCGAAACCTACCCAGGCAACACTAACCTCAACCTTGGCTGCATCTGGCTTACGAAGTAGGGCGACAACTTCAACAGACGCTGCTCCTCTGGCAGTTAGGTTGCTCATTAGCCATGACAGAGTCAGGCCAGAGTCAACAATGTCTTCAACAATAAGTACGTGTCTGCCAAGAACATCAGCGTCTAGATCCTTAAGGATTCGAACTACACCAGAAGATTGGGTTCCTGATCCATAAGAAGAAACTGCCATCCAGTCCATGGTCACAGGCAACTGAATTGCTCTTGAAAGATCAGCCATGAACATGACTGCACCTTTTAGAACACCAACAAGAAGAAGGTCTTTACCCTCATACTTGTTTTCAATTTCGCGAGCTAACTCTTCAATTCTGTTAGCAATCTGTTCTTCGGTAACTAAGACCTTAGTGATGTCCTTCTGGACCTTATCGAGGTTCACCTAGCATGCTCCTGGCTTCATAGTTTTAGTGCTTTTGAGAATAATCTCTTTGCCCTTTCGCTCTACTCTAACGGAGGGAAGGGTCAAAGGTTTTTGACCATGCCAATTCTTTACTAAGTCCATGACCGCATCAATTTGAACTTTGGCAGGTTCTGCTCCCATAAGGGAAAGACTCTTATGAATAACTCTGTTGGCTAGGGCTTTAGGAAGACCTTCAAAAGCATCAGTGTCAATAATCACTGAGTTGTTAGTTGTCCTAGTAGTGCTCTTGAAAGCCTCATCGGCTTGGGCTTCTAGATAACTAATGTCATCCTGCAAAATCTCCGCTGTTCTTGAAAGAGCTTGAGCAATACCAGGACCTAGTTCTTCTTCTAAGACAGGCAAGACCTTTAGTCTTGCCTTCACTCTTGAGAACTTGGTATCTAGATTCTGAGGATCAGACCAATACTTCAGCCCCAAATCTTCACAATAAGAAACTGTTTCTTTTCTTGTAATACCTAGTAGAGGTCGAAGATACTTTCCATCAGTTGACAGTGTTGGCATTCCAGCCATTGATTTAGCACCAGATCCTCTGGCTAACCCAAGAAGAACTGTCTCTGCTTGATCGTCGAGAGTGTGACCGAGCATTGTGAATACTGCATTGTGCTTGTGAGCAAACTCAGAAAGAGAGTCATACCGGGCGTTCCTAGCAGCTGCTTCCATCCCCAAGGAGTTCTGTTGAACAGTTACGTCAACCACTTCAACTAGGTCAAAGCCCAGATCCGTAAGAAGAGCTTGAGTCTTTAGAGAAACATCTTTAGAACCCTCTTGAAGATTGTGATTCACAATCACAGCAATTACTTTGAGCTCTGCTCTATTACCTTCAAACAGGGCAGCACTTGCCAAAGCTAGTGAATCTGCTCCTCCGGAGCAGGCAACAGCAACTGTTGAGCCCTTGGCTAGACCTACCTGATCCCAGGCATCCCGAATAGCACGACGGACATCCGCCATTGCTGGGGATAGCCTAGGTCGCTTGGACATTGTCGCCTTTCGGTATTCTTGTTGTAACTAGCCTATTTAGGAGAAGCATGTCTATTGACGCCATCATCGAGATTCCTCGTGGAAGCCGTAACAAATATGAGGTTGACCACGAGTCAGGCCGAGTCCGTTTGGACCGAGTTCTGTTCACCCCTTTTGTCTATCCAGTTGACTACGGATACTTTGACAACACCTTAGGTGGCGATGGAGACCCATTAGACGCAATGGTGCTGCTTGAATACCCACTATTCCCAGGAGTAGTTGTTGAGGTAAGGCCAGTAGGTGTATTGCCTATGGAAGACGATGGCGGCATCGACGAGAAGATCCTTTGTGTTCCAGTCAAGGACAAGCGTTGGGCTCACATCCAGGACATCAGCGATGTTCCTCAGCAGACTAAAGATGAGCTTGAGCACTTCTTCACTCACTACAAAGATCTAGAACCAGGCAAATGGGTCAAGGTTGGTAAGTGGGCAGGTAAGGATGAAGCTCAGCGTCTAATCGATGAAGCTATCGAAAGATTCAAAGCTGAGGGCGGGCACCAATAGTAGTAACTGCTTTTGCAG
>JBEDBW010000129.1:0-2692 GCA_041177045.1 Actinomycetota bacterium
GAACAAGGAATCATGCTCTCTGGAGGAGAGCGCCAACGTTTAGCAATTGCTAGAACCCTGCTTAGTGCCCCACCAATCATGCTCCTAGACGAATCAACCTCTAGCTTGGATGGTCTAAATGAACAGCGTATGCGCGAGGCTATCGATGCTGTTGCTAAGAACAGAACCATGATTGTCATCGCCCACAGGCTCTCAACTGTGGTCGATAGCGACCAGATCATCGTTATTGATGGCGGTAAGGTTATTGGCTCTGGAACCCACAAACAGCTACTGAAATCGACCCCTCTATACAAGGAGCTAGCAGCCACCCAAATGCTGGACTAGTCCGGTGTCCCCGGACGGGAGTATCATAAAAACAACAGCCAACAATTGGAGATAAAAATGGCAGCGAAGAAAATGACTGAAAGACTAGCTCTACCGATGTTTGTATGTGGCATTATCGCCATGGTTTCATCAGCTGGAGTATCTCTAGGTGCCTCTGCTACAGCAACTAGCCCTGTTGAGTATGAAAAGGTCACCATGACTTATTTATCATCTGGCTACTCTGCGAGCGACAGCACTTGTGGTTCTACTTCAAATGTCTACTACGGAAGTAGCAAGTACTCATCCTTCAGATCTAAGAACCTGAGAACATCTGGCAATGACCAAGCTTTTCTTTGCACAGCTACTTTTTATGTTGTAACTAACGTCAACATTCCAACCCCTAAGCCAATTCCGACAATCACGGTTATCCAGTCACCGCAGCAGTCTGCAACTCCAAGACCTAATAGGACTATCTACGTAACTCCGACTGCTTCACCGCGTCCGACTTATGAACCAAGACCAACTTATTCCCCTAGGCCAACTCCAACTGCGACTAGGTCACCAAGACCAACCCCGTCTTACTTCCAAAGCCCAACTCCTAGGCCAAGCTTGTTCATCCCTGCTCCGACTCCAACAAAGACACCTAAGAAATAGTTTTAGCTGATTCGCCCTGCGGATCGAATCACATTTCTTACGAGCATCGCTCTGGTCATTGGACCTACCCCGCCTGGGTTAGGTGAAACAAAACCTGCAACGTCAAAAACGCTTCGGTCAACATCTCCAACCAGAGTTGTTTCCCCGTCTTTTTCCACCCGTGTAATACCAACATCCAAAACAGCTGCACCTGGCTTAATCCACTCAGCTTTTACAAAGTGAGCTACTCCTAAAGCAGCAACAACAATGTCTGCCTGTCTAACAGATTTTGCAATGTCCGCAGATCTTGAATGCAGGGATGTGACGGTAGCGTCAACACCCTTCCTGTTTAGAAGTAAACCTAAAGGTCTTCCGACGGTTATGCCTCTACCTATTACAGCAACTTCAGCGCCTTGAAGCTTTATGTCATATCGGTGAAGTAGCTCAAGGATTCCTGCTGGTGTGCAAGGTAGTGGTGATGTCATCTCTTCAGAGCCAGCAAGAACTAGACGTCCTAGGTTGATTGGGTGAAGGCCATCAGCATCTTTATCCGGATCAATTAGCTCAAGCATTTCATTGGCATTAAATCCAAAGGGCAAAGGAAGCTGCAAAATATATCCGGTCACATCCGATGCAGCATTTAGATCTTTGATTGCAGCACGAACATCTGCTTCTTTAGCATTAGCTGGTAGGTCAATACGGACTGAGTGAACTCCAACTTCAGCACAATCTCTATGTTTACCTGAAACGTAGCTATGTGAACCTGGGTCATCCCCAACTAGAAGTGTGCCAAGGCCAGGGGTAATCCCCTTTTTCTTTAGTTCTATGACTTCCTGCGTTAGCTCTGCTTTTATAGTTTGAGCTACTGCCTTGCCATCAAGAATTACAGCAGTCAAAGTATTACCAGTTCTCTAGGCCGTTATAAAGCGGGAATTCAGCTGTCAATGCACGCACTCTGTCAGCTAGTGCATCGATGTCTGGGTTAGGCATAACTACATGAGCAATGATGTCAGCAACCTCAGTGAATTCCTTATCTCCAAAACCACGGGTAGCTAGAGCCGGAGTTCCAATACGAACACCTGAAGTTACTAGAGCCGGTCTTGGATCATTAGGAACTGAGTTTCTGTTCACAGTGATACCAACATCGTGAAGTAGATCTTCACAAGTCTTACCATCAATTGGCGAGTTTCTAAGATCAACGAGCACTAGGTGAACATCAGTTCCACCGGTTAGAACATCCACGCCGTTAGCTCTAACATCGGCTTGCATTAGACGCTCAGCAATAATCTGCGCACCACGAATTGTGCGCTGTTGTCTTTCCTTAAACTCTTGGCCCATTGCTGCTTTGAACGCAACTGCTTTACCTGCGATGACATGCATCAGTGGTCCACCCTGCTGACCTGGGAATACAGCAGAGTCAATCTTCTTCGCATACTCTGCTTTACACAGAATCAAACCTGATCGAGGTCCACCTAGTGTCTTGTGAACTGTAGTAGAAATTACATCTGCATAAGGAACCGGATTCGGGTGAACACCAGCTGCAACAAGACCTGCGATGTGGGCCATATCAACCCAGAGAATGGCACCGACTTCGTCAGCAATCTTTCTGAACTCTGCAAAGTCAATGTGGCGAGAATATGCTGACCAACCAGCAATAAGAACTTTAGGCATCACTTCATGGGCACGTTTACGAATAATATCCATATCCATCAAGAAGGTATCTGGGTTTAGTTCATAGGCATGAGCCTCGTAAGTC
>JBEDBW010000130.1:0-2688 GCA_041177045.1 Actinomycetota bacterium
CACTAGGACCCTACTAAAGCTAGCCAGAGGTCTAGGGGTCAAACTAGATGCCAAACTATTTAGCCTCCACGAACACAATGAAGCTGAAAGAGTTACTCAATTACTTGAGATTGCAGCAACAGAAGACGTTTTGGTAGTTAGTGATGCAGGCATGCCAACTGTTTCAGATCCTGGCTTTGTGCTAGTCAGGGCAGCAATTGAAGCCGGTATTGAAGTAACAGTTATTCCAGGCCCCTCAGCAGTTCTAGCCGCTCTAGCGGTTTCAGGATTACCTACAGACAGATTTAGCTTCGAAGGCTTCCTGCCTCGTAAATCCGGTGAGCGTAGAAAACTATTCCAGTCACTACTTCTTGAAACCAGAACTATGGTTTTCTTTGAATCCCCTCACCGCATAGATGATGCCCTCAAAGATGCACTCTTTGTATTTGGAGAATCACGTCAGGCAACTGTATCGAGAGAGCTAACTAAGAAGTTTGAGCAAACCATCCGAGGAACCATTCCTGAACTATTGGAATGGAGTGCTAATCCAACCAAGGGGGAGCTAGTGCTAGTCATTGCAGGCAACTCTGAAGCATCTGTAACAACAGCCACACTTGAAGAGCTGCTATTGGAAGTGGAAGAGGGCAGATCTGCTGGTCTTTCTTTGAAACAATCCGTAGCAAAGGTTGCTGAAAAGCACTCTTTGAGCAAAAGTGATCTGTATCAGCAGGTCCTAGATTCCAGAGCCAGTTAAGATTGAACTAATGTCAACAAATTCAAATGGTGGATCGTTCTACGTAACTACACCTATCTTCTATGTCAACGATGCACCTCATATCGGCCACGCCTATACCGAGGTAGCTGCTGACGTACTTGCTAGATGGCATCGTCAAAGGGGAGAAGACAGCTTCCTGCTCACTGGCACTGATGAGCACGGTGAGAAGGTTCTAAGAACTGCTGCTGCAAACAAGGTTTCACCTAAGGACTGGACAGACAAGCTAGTTCACGATGCTTGGCTACCACTTCTTGAAACCATTGACATTGATAACCAAGACTTCATTAGAACTACTGAACCTCGTCACGAAGAGAATGTTCAGAAGTTCATGCAGAAGCTTTATGACACTGGCTTTATCTACCAGGGTTCATTCAAAGGTGCTTACTGTGTTGGTTGTGAAGAATACAAGAACAAGGCTGACCTAGTTGATGGAACAGGGGAGTTTGAGGGACAAGATGTTTGTGCCATTCACTCAAAGCCTGTTGAACAACTTGAAGAGAACAACTACTTCTTCAAGCTAAGTGAGTTTGAACAACCACTACTTGATTTCTTTGAGCAGAACCCGAACTTCATTCAGCCTGAATCAGCAAAGAACGAAGTTGTTTCATTTGTTAGAAGAGGCCTAGAAGATCTTTCAATAAGCAGATCTAAAGAGAAGTTCGACTGGGGAATTGATATTCCTTGGGATGATTCACACATCACATATGTATGGTTTGATGCGCTTCTGAACTACATAACTGCAATTGGCTATGGTCAGGATGAAGCAGAGTTCAACAAGCGTTGGCCTGCAACAGTCCAAATTGTTGGTAAAGACATTCTTAGATTCCACGCTGTTATCTGGCCTGCGATGCTGATGGCAGCAGATATCAAACCACCTCAGCAGATCTTTGGTCACGGTTGGCTACTAGTTGGTGGAGAGAAGATGTCTAAATCGAAACTCACCGGTATTGCTCCTAACCAGATCACAGACATCTTCGGAAGTGATGCTTTCCGCTACTACTTCATGAAGGCGATTGCTTTTGGTCACGATGGTTCATTTAGCTGGGAAGACCTTTCAGCTAGATACCAAGCAGAACTAGCTAATGGTTTCGGTAACTTGGCATCAAGAACTCTTGCAATGGTTAGAAAGTATTTCGATGGAGTTATTCCAGCCCCTAGTGCTTACACAGATATTGATAAGCAATTAATCAAGGTTGCTGAAGATGCTGTTCTAAACGCTGATAGAGCAATTGATGAAGTTGCTATTCACGAAGCAATCAACAGTGTTTGGACATTGGTTGATGAACTAAACGGCTACATCACTTCTCAAGAGCCATGGGCTCTAGCTAAAGATGAAGCTAACAAGGCAAGACTAGAAACCGTTCTATATGTCTGCTCTGAAGGCTTAAGAGTTCTGTCCGTATTGCTAGCTCCTGTAATCCCTAAGGCAACAGCCAAGCTATGGGCTGCACTTACTGAAGGCAAACTAGGCGAACTAGCTGACCAGCCTCTAAGTAAAGCGGGTAACTGGGGTCAACTATTGCCAGGAATAACAGTTTCTGAGCTAGAAGTTCTATTCCCTCGTATTGAAGCAGAAACAGCTAGCTAAGCCCATGGGCACAGAGCCAAACCAAGATCTGCCAAGCGAAAACTACATTCGGGTAAGACACCGAAAAACAGAAGATGGTTCTTCAAGAGATCTAAGTTATCCAGATGTTCCAGAACCACTTGAGGTTGGCACCTACGATAACCACACCCATCTAGAAATAGCTGATGGTGAAAACCCGATGGATTATCGTGAGCATCTTGAACTTGCAGATCAAGCAGGAATTTTAGGAGCAGTTCAAGTTGGTGGATCAGTTGAAACATCTAAGTGGTCAGCAAGAACCGCTGCTATCGAGCCAAGACTGCTAGCAGCAGTAGCACTACATCCAAATGTTGCTGCTGAATATAAG
>JBEDBW010000130.1:2704-3258 GCA_041177045.1 Actinomycetota bacterium
GAGAACTAGATGTGGCCATCAATGAGATAGCAGAGCTTGCTAAAGAGCCTCGAGTTAGAGCAGTTGGAGAAACTGGACTTGATTACTTTAGAACTACAGAAGAACTTCTCTTCCTGCAGCAGCACAGCTTCGAAGCACACATTGAGATAGCTAAAGAAAACAACATTGCAATGCAGATCCATGACAGAGATGCTCATGCCGATGTTGTTGAAACACTTCTAAGAGTTGGAGCTCCAGAACGAACTGTCTTTCACTGCTTCAGTGGCGATAGAGAATTAGCTCAAATCCTGATTGACAACGGTTGGTATGCATCCTTTGCAGGAACAGTAACATTCAAAAAGAATGAAGAACTAAGAGCAGCACTGGAGCTGTTACCGCCAGAACTTATCTTGGTTGAAACAGATGCACCTTTCCTAACTCCTGAACCACTTAGAGGAAGACCTAACTCTCCTTACCTAATTGGTATTACTTTGAGAGCAATGGCAAAGGTAAGAGGTATGAGCACTAACGATCTGGCTACTCAGATCACAAAAAATACCGAAGCTGTTTATGGT
>JBEDBW010000131.1:0-2606 GCA_041177045.1 Actinomycetota bacterium
ACAACCAACTCAGCCACCATGGTTAACAAAGGTCTAGAACTTATTGAAGCTCATCTACTCTTCAATGTTCCTTTTGAACAAATTGAAGTAACAGTCCATCCACAATCAGTTGTTCACTCGATGGTGAGCTTTGTTGATGGTTCGATCATTGCCCAATGCTCACCGCCAGACATGAAGCTACCGATTGCATTAGGTATGACTTGGCCTGAGCGCATTGAAAATGTAAGCCCTCCAGTTGATTTCACTAAGGCTCACACCTGGACTTTTGAACCTCTAGATGAAGATGTTTTCAAGGCAGTAAAGATTGCAAGACAGGTAGGCTCCGCTGGTCTGACTTACCCTGCTGTTTACAACGCTGCAAATGAGCAGGCAGTTGATGCTTTCCACGACAAAGCAATATCTTTCCCAGAAATTCTAGAAATCATTGAAGAGGTTGTTGCCTCGCACAAACCTGAACAAGAGATGACACTTGAATCAGTTCTAGCAGCTGAAGTGTGGGCTAGAGAAACTGCCAATCAACTGATAGCCAACAGAAACTAATTACTGAATGTCGGTCAGCTTAGTTAGGTTAGACAAATGGATTTCATAAACAACATCAGTGGCTGGGTCTTCTTACTTATAGGTCTAGCAGTTTCGATTGCCCTCCATGAGATCGGCCACATGTGGCCTGCGAAGAAGTTCGGCGTAAAAGTAACCAAGTACATGGTCGGGTTTGGTCCAACACTTTTTTCAAGAAAAAGGGGAGACACAGAATACGGAATCAAACTGATTCCACTCGGTGGCTACATTCAAATGGTTGGGATGCTTCCACCTTCCCAAGCAGCGAATGCAAAGAAGAACTTGTGGCAGAGACTTACAAATGGTGCTCAACCAAATGAGCAGATTGTTATTGCCGAAGAAGATCAGGGAAAAACTTTTTATGAGTTAGCTCCTTGGAAGAAACTCATCATTATGTTTGGTGGACCATTTGCCAACTTAGTGATTGCTGCGGTTCTTGCCGTTGTGTTATTCGCTGGTTTCGGTGCCTACGAAAGAACTTCGACAGTAAAAGATGTTTTATCTTGTGTTCCTAGCGAAACAAATAAAGACTGCGCTGATCCGAATCCTGTTTCACCTTCAAGCAAGGCAGGTTTATTGCCAGGGGATAAGATTCTGAGCTTTGCTGGTCAACCTGTTGAATATTGGTCAGATGTTGAATCGCAACTTAAAGACTCTGTTGGCAAGAGCGTTGCAATGGTCGTTGAGAGAAATGGTGCTCAGATAAGTCTGACTATTGAGCCAACCATGCTGACATCAGCTAGACAGTCACGACCTTACCTAGGCGTCTATTTACAAGTTGAGCGGGTTCCTCAAAGTGTTGGTGCCGCTCTTGGCCAAGTAGGAATGATGATGTCCGATACTGCGGCCATGATCATTCAACTACCTCTACAAGCAGGAGCAGCTATTACCGAGATAGCACCTGGCTCTGAACGCAATGAAAATGGTGCAATTTCGATCATTGGGCTAGGACAGTTCTCTGGGCAAATAGCTTCGGATGCCTCAATCAGCTTTGAAGACAAGATGCTTTCGCAGCTGGGACTATTGATGTCCCTGAACGTTGCCCTGTTTGTCTTCAACATGGTTCCGCTAGTTCCTTTAGATGGCGGGCACATAGCCGGAGCTATTTACGAGTCAATCAAACGTGGGGTATTTAGGGTCCGAGGCAAGAAATGGGTACGTCCGGTTGACACTAGCCAAATGATGCCAATTGCTTACTTTGTGGCCAGCCTGCTAATTGTTTTGACCATAGTTCTGGTGCTCAGGGACATCCTGAATCCGCTTTCCCTATAAGTTCAAGGGACATCCAAGCCGAGCGGTTTAGACTAAAGCCATGTCGATGTCGTTTTGGCATCAGGAAGAAGTGATTTTAAGTGCCAGCAATTAACTTAGGTCTACCAAATACTCCACCTGTCTTGACCCCAAGACGTAAGACTCGTCAGATCAAGGTTGGAAGTGTCGGTGTGGGTAGTGACTCACCTGTATCCATTCAATCAATGACCACAACTCAGACAACTGACATCAACGGCACTCTTCAACAAATCGCTGAGTTGACAGCTAGTGGATGTGACATCGTCCGTGTTGCATGTCCAACCCAAGAAGACGCGGATGTCCTGAGAATTATTGCTAAGAAATCTCAGATTCCAGTTATCGCTGATATCCATTTCCAGCCAAAGTATGTTTTCGCAGCTATCGATGCGGGTTGCGGTGCTGTTCGCGTTAACCCAGGAAACATTCGTCAGTTTGATGACAAGGTTGGCGAAATTGCAAAAGCTGCAAAAGACGCAGGCGTATCAATTCGTATCGGTGTCAACGCTGGCTCTCTAGATCCAAGACTTCTTCAGAAGTATGGCAAGCCAACTGCAGAAGCACTAGTTGAGTCTGCTGTTTGGGAAGCATCACTATTTGAAGAGCACGACTTCCACGACTTCAAGATTTCTGTGAAGCACAACGACCCAGTGGTCATGGTTCGTGCTTATGAACTACTTGCTGAGCAAGGAGACTGGCCACTCCACCTAGGTGTTACTGAAGCTGGTCCTGCATTCCAAGGAACCATCAAATCTTCTGTA
>JBEDBW010000132.1:0-6695 GCA_041177045.1 Actinomycetota bacterium
TTCTTGAAGTTGGTATGGGTGGAGCATGGGATTCAACAAACGTTGCTGATGGTGATGTTGCAGTCTTCACTCCAATTGATCTGGATCACCAGGAACGTTTGGGTGAAACTATCGCTCAGATTGCTGAGACTAAGTCTGGAATCATCAAGTCAGGTGCAGCGGTTGTTTCTGCAGTTCAGCCGCAAGAGGCACTTGAGGTTCTTGAGAGAGTATCTTCAGAAATCGGCGATACCTTCAGAATCTTGGGTCAAGACTTCACTGTTACTGAATACATTGAATCTGAACTAGGTATTTCCTTCTCAGTTGATGGGCTTGCTGGTAAGTATGAGAATCTCTTCATTCCTCTGCACGGTGCTTACCAAGCAGCTAACGCTGCAGTTGCTATTGCTGCAGTTGAAGAATTCATCGGGGGAGCATCAGCTCCACTATCTGATCTGATTCTTAGACCAGCTCTAGCTGATGTTTCTTCACCAGGAAGACTGCAGGTAGTTAGCAAGTCTCCAAGAATCATCCTGGACGCAGCACACAACCCGCATGGTGCTTTCTCTCTTGCTTCAGCATTGACTGATTCCTTTGGATTACCGCACGTAGTTGGAGTTGTATCTATCCTTGGCGAGAAAGATGCTGAAGGCATTCTTAGTCAGCTAGAGAAGGTAATGGCAGAGATCATCATCACTAAGAGCACAAGTGTTAGAGCGAGTAGCACTGATGAGCTTGCTGCTATTGCTAGAAAAGTATTCGGTGATGAGCGAGTATTCGTTGAAGAAGACTTCAGAGAAGCATTATCTCTTGCTGAAGTGAAGCTACCGCCAACTCCTAATTCAACGATTGTTGTTACAGGGACGGTATCTTTGATTGGGGACGTGCTTAAGTTCCGCCAAATTCAGGAGGATTCAGATGAATAACAAATTCAGGAGGATTCAGATGAATAACCGTTCAGTTCGCAGAACCCTAGGTTCTATGGTTCTTGCTTTTGAATCTTTCGTGGTGTTCTTCGGAACCTTAGCCGCATTTGGTTTGAAGGTAGCTGATGGGCCAACTGTTTGGGGCATCGGACTTACTCTTTCAGTAATCCTTATTCTGACTCCTGGCTATTTAGGCAAGAAAGGTTCTTACTGGTTTGGTTCGGCTCTGCAGCTGGTTCTTCTGGTTGTTTCGTTCTTTGTGCCATGGATGCTACTAATCTCAATCATCTTCGTTGGCTTCTGGTGTTGGGCAATGATTGCTGGCTACACCATCGACCTAGCTAAGAAGAACAGAGCTGGCGAAAATGTTTTTAGAATAGAAATCGAAAAGGATGAGAAATAATGACTGAACAAACTCTTGTATTAGTAAAGCCAGATGGTGTGAAGCGAAACCTAATTGGCGAGATCATCAGAAGAATTGAAACTAAGGGCTACGTCATTGTTGAAATGAAGAAGCTAACTCCTTCTAGAGAACTTCTAGCTCAGCACTATGCAGAGCACGAAGGTAAGCCGTTCTATGAGCCACTCGTTGAGTTCATGGCATCAGGTGATGTTGTAGCGCTGAAAGTAGAAGGCAACAGAGTTATTGAAGGTTTCAGAGCGCTTGCTGGAGCAACAGATCCAACAGTTGCACTTCCAGGAACTATCAGAGGAGACCTAGGTCGCGATTGGGGTCTAAAGGTTCAGCAGAACCTTGTTCACGGTTCTGATTCAGTTGAGTCAGCAACTAGAGAACTGGCTCTCTGGTTCTAGTTTCTGAAGTGCTTTAGATCCAGCCAAGCTGGGTGAACATTGGAATCCAACGTGTCCAGAATCTAACTGTGATGGCGATGATGATGATTAGGAAAGTTACTACAACCCAGATCCAGGCTTTGGCAAATGCAGCATCCCAAAATGCAGTGGTTCTAATTGGCATTGGAATGATGTCTTCTCTTGCGCTGAATAGGAAGATTGTTACGAAGATAGGAATCATTCCAGTCCAAGCCACCATGCAGTAAGGGCATAGGACGTTAATAACTAGAAGGCTCTGGGTGAATAGCCATAGGACAAACAGGAAACCAAAGAAGTTACCTAGTAGGAACAATAACAATCTCCAGAACCATTTAGCAAACTTTGCTCCAGCGAGAGTTGCGAAACCAACAATGATTGGGGCCATGAAAGCAGCAATACCGATTAGAGAGTTAGGGAAACCTAGAAGCTTTGCCTGCCAAGTCAGCATGACTGTTTTGCAGGAGATAAAGATGTTGAGGTCGCAAGCTAGCGTTGCACCTGGGTCAGTGGCAACGTGAATACGTTCGATAGTTAGAGCAAATGCCCCAATCCAGCCAATGATTCCGAAGATGATAAGAACTAGAGCAAGGGATCTTGGAGCTCCAATTAGTTCTTTTTCTGCGGTTTTCTGCTCACTCATACTGCAAGTATGGCACGGGCAACCTTGAGATAAAGGCTGGTGTTTACGGGAAAACCTGCCTATTCACAGCAAGATACGGCTTAAACACTCACTAATTCACTGGTATTTACTGGTTTCTTGGTCCTGTGAATTGACTTCAAGGGCTTCTAATCCATTGCATTTGGGCATATCCGTGCGATACTGGGGGTAGTTGGTCTCGTCCACACAGAGATAAACAAAGGTTTCGCAGGTACTTTTTAGACGCTTACACGTAAGACCCATCGGGCAGCCTAAGTGGTCGGAGATAGCTAAAGTCCTTGCATTATTGAGTTTTAGTTGTTCACAAAAGTGAATAACACGAGTTTTTAGGCAGAAGCCTAGTGAGTGTGGCCTAGTGCTTTTGCCGGGTATGGAGCACCTTAAATGGTGAAGAAAAAGAATGACGATCTTCCGATCGAAGAAGTAGTTGAAACTAAGAAGCCTGCACGCAAGCGTGGGGCTAAAGAAGTAGAAGCTGTTGCTGAAGTAACTGCACCTCAAAAGAAAGCAAAGAAGAAGGAAGCAGAGCCTAAAGAGGCTGCTCCTGAGAAGGAAGTTAAAGCAGCTCCTGCAGCAGCTGGTTTCTCACTAATCTTCCAGGCTCCTGACCTACCAACTCCAAAGGTGAACACCAGACGCGGCAAGCCTTCAATTGTTGATGATGCTCCTGCAGACGATTCACACCGCAGAGTTAGATCTAGAAGACGTTCAGGTGAAGCAGTAGAGGGTGAACTAGCTCCTAACGTAGTGGTGAAGGTTAGAACTCCTCGCGAACCTAAAGCTCCAAGCAACGAACCAACTCGTGTTAAAGGTTCAACTCGCCTAGAAGCTAAGAAGCAGAGAAGACGTGATGGTAGAGATTCAGGTAGAAGATCTTCTCGTATTACTGAGTCTGAGTTCCTAGCTCGTCGTGAAGCAGTTGACCGCGTAATGGTGGTTAGAAGTAAAGACGACAAGATTCAGATTGGTGTTCTAGAAGACAAGATCTTGGTTGAGCACTACGTTGCTAAAGCTCAAGACAGCTCTCTAATTGGAAACGTCTACCTAGGTAAGATTCAAAACGTTTTGCCTTCTATGGAAGCAGCCTTCGTTGACATTGGTCGCGGACGTAACGCTGTTCTTTACTCAGGAGAAGTTGACTGGGAACTAGCAGAAGTTGGCAACCAGCCACGAAAGATTGAGCTTGCGCTTAAATCTGGCGATAAGGTTCTAGTTCAGGTAACTAAGGACCCAGTTGGTCAAAAGGGTGCTCGTCTAACTTCACAGATCTCGCTACCTGGTCGTTACCTTGTTTATGTTCCTAACGGCAACATGAACGGAATTAGTCGCAAGCTGCCTGAAAGCGAGCGAGTAAGACTAAAGAAGATCTTGAAGGAAATCCTTCCTCCAGATGCTGGTGTGATCATCAGAACAGCTGCTGAAGGTGCTACCGAAGAACAGTTAACCGAAGATGTTCAAAGACTTCAGATTCAATGGGAAGAAATTAGCCGTAACGCTGAGATCTCTAACCCACCAAGCCTTCTTTCTTCTGAACCTGATCTACTAATCAAGATTGTTAGAGATGTCTTCAACGAAGACTTCCAAAAGATGATCATTGATGGCGATGCACCATTTGCAACCATCGAAGGATATCTAAAGGATGTTGCTCCTGACCTACTAGAGCGTGTTGAAAGATTCTCAGGTGAAGGCGATGCCTTTGATCACTTCAGAATCAATGAGCAGATTATTAAGGCACTAGATCGCAAGGTTTATCTACCTTCCGGTGGTTCTTTGGTTATTGATAGAACTGAAGCGATGACCGTGGTTGATGTGAATACTGGTAAGTTCATCGGTTCGTAACCAAGAACAACTTGGAAGCTGCTGAAGAGATTGTTCGCCAGCTACGTCTTCGCGACATCGGTGGAATCATCGTTGTTGACTTCATTGATATGGTCCTTGAATCAAACCGAGACCTAGTTCTTAGAAGAGTCATGGAATGCCTATCTAGAGATAGAACCAAGCACCAGGTTGCTGAAGTTACCTCTCTGGGACTAGTCCAAATGACCCGTAAGAAGATTGGTATTGGGCTTCTAGAGGCATTTACTGAGCCTTGTGAAACCTGTGCTGGCAGAGGCCTAATCGTTCACCATGAGCCTGTTCTAAAGAACAAGCACATTGAAGACGATGACCGTCCTCAGCGTCAGAACAATCGCGATAACATCAAGGGCAAAAATAAGGGTAAAAACAAGCAAAACAACACCCCTAAAGCCGATTCTGAGCCGAACAAGCCAAGAATTGAGCCAGCCAAGGTAGTTACCCCTGAAAAGGCTGAAGAAGCTAAGAACTTGATGTCCAAGATCGCAGCTTCCAGCATGGCTACTAGCGAGGCGGCCCCTAAAACCCTTGAAACTGTCCTAGATGCACTTCCTGCTTCACCTGATGTTCCGGCTAAACGTAAGTCCAGACGGGTATCAAGTGGGGGAGAGATTACCCCTGGCGGGGAGAAATAAGGCAATAAAAACGGGCAAAGAGGTTTGCCAAGGCGGGTACTGACCGCTAAGATTGAACCTTGTTGCCCAGATAATCGGCAACACTTCCAATTCAAGTTTTTTCGAACAAAGGGTATATCTGTGGTTTACGCAGTAGTCCGCGCGGGTGGCCGCCAAGAAAAGGTGTCAGTAGGCACCATCGTTACGCTAGATCGTCTGAAGGCTCAGGCAGGTGGCACCATTAACATGGAGGCTCTTCTGCTAGTTGATGGCGATAAGGTAACTCACGAAGCTGAGGCTCTAGCCAAGGTGAAGGTGACTGCAACCGTGTTGGGTAACCTACGTGGTCCAAAGATTGTTATCCAGAAGTACAAGAACAAGACCGGTTACAAAAAGCGCATGGGTTTCCGTGCCGACCTGACTCGTGTTCAGGTTACTGAGATCAAGTAAGTAAAGGATCTAAAAAATGGCATCCAAAAAAGGTGTTTCCTCAACCCGTAACGGCCGCGACTCAAACGCTCAGCGTCTAGGAGTCAAGCGCTACTCAGGTCAGGAAGTAAACGCAGGAGAAATCATTGTTCGTCAGCGTGGAACTCACTTCCACCCGGGTCGTAACGTAGGCCGCGGTAAAGACGACACCCTGTTTGCTCTATCTGCAGGTGCAGTTCAGTTCGGTCAAAAGGGCGGACGTCGCGTAGTCAACATTGTTGTTGCGGCTTAGGTTCTTTTTTAGAACAAACTAGTTTTCAAATCAGCAGGCGAGCCAATGTGCTCGCCTTCTGTGTTTTTGAGGGTATTCGAAGGAAAGGAGTAACCCATGGTGACATTCGTTGATCAAGTTACTCTGCACCTGCGTGCTGGCGATGGTGGCGATGGTTGTATCTCTGTTAAGCGTGAAAAGTTCAAGCCACTAGCTGGTCCTGATGGTGCTGATGGTGGCAACGGTGGAACCATCTCACTTATCGCTGATGCCAACACAACAACTCTTTTGGAATATCACTTCAGTCCTCATCGTTCAGGTGGAGATGGTGGCGATGGTGCCGGAGATTTCCGTAACGGAGCCACAGGTAAAGATGTTGTTCTAAATGTTCCTATCGGAACAGTAGTTAGATCAGCAGATGGCAAGATCATTACCGACCTTGATGAAGCTGGAATGGAACTTGTTGTTGCTGAAGGTGGTCAGGGTGGATTAGGTAACGCTGCTCTTTCTTCTTCAAAGCGTCGTGCTCCAGGGTTCGCTCTGCTAGGAGTTCCTGGTTGGCGTGGAGATGTAATCCTTGAACTTAAATCAGTTGCTGATATTGCTCTAGTGGGATATCCATCTGCTGGTAAGTCTTCATTGATTGCTTCCATCTCTTCGGCTAAACCAAAGATTGCTGATTACCCTTTCACAACCCTGCACCCAAACCTAGGTGTTGTTCAAGCAGGGGAGACAAGATTCACAGTTGCTGACGTACCGGGGCTAATTGAAGGTGCCAGCGAAGGTAAAGGTTTAGGACTTCAGTTCCTTAGACACGTTGAACGCTGTGCAGCTTTGCTACACGTATTGGACTGTGCAACTCTTGAACCAAACAGAGATCCAATTAGCGATCTAGATCTCATCTTGAATGAGCTAGCCCTCTATGAAGTTCCTGAAGGTGAATTACCTCTACCTGAGAGACCGCAGATCATTGCTCTGAACAAGATTGACGTTCCTGATGGACGTGAGCTCGCTGAGTTTGTAAAGCCTGAGCTAGAAGCTCGTGGCTACAAAGTATTCCTAATCTCTGCTGTTACTCATGAGGGCTTGAGAGAACTGAACTTCGCTTTAGCTGAACTAGTAAAGAACCACAG
>JBEDBW010000133.1:0-2974 GCA_041177045.1 Actinomycetota bacterium
CTAAGGGTCCTAATTGCCTCTGACACCTTCCCACCAGACATTAATGGCGCAGCTCGATTCACCGAGCGTTTGGCAGGTGGACTAGTTAGAAACGGAAATGACGTCCACGTCATTGCGCCTTCATTCAACAAAACTTGGGGTACATCAACAGAAGTCATTGATTCTGTTCCAATGACTGTGCACCGCATTCGAAGCTACAAAGTTCCGTTTCACAAAACACTTAGATATGTCAACCCTTTTACTTTACGAAAGAAAGTGGATCTAATCCTTGATGGTTTTGAACCAGATGCGATTCACTCTCAGTCACATCTGATTCTTGGCCGCATCTGTATGAGAAGTGGACTTCAAAGAAACATCCGCTTGGTTGCAACTAACCACATCATGCCTGAGAACATTCTTCGCTATCTACCGCTTCCGAAGTTCTTAGAAAACAAGTTCAAATCAAGGCTTTGGAAAATCAAGGCTTTGGAAAGATGCTGGAAAGGTTCTAGCTAACTTCGACCACGTAACAACTCCAACTAGACGAGCAGCAGAACTATTGGAGAAGGCTGCGGGCATGAGCAATGTTCTTGCTATTTCTTGTGGAATTGACGCAACTAAATTCACCAATACAACTCCGACAACCAACAAGCCATTTAGAATCTTGTTCCTGGGTCGACTGGACTGGGAGAAGCACATTCACAACCTGCTGAATGCCGTTGCCAAGCTTCCGAAGGAGATTGACGTTTACGTCGAAATCGCAGGTGATGGTAATCAACGTAAGTACCTGACTGAATTGGCTTCAGATTTAGGTATTGCGGAAAGAGTCAAGTTCCTCGGACACATTTCAGAAGAAGAACTACCTTTGGCTTACGAGAGAGCAACAGTGTTTGCTATGCCATCTATTGCCGAACTTCAGTCCATTGCGACTATGGAGGCTATGGCATCTGGTCGCCCGGTCATTGCCGCAAACGCTATGGCCTTGCCTCACTTGGTCCACGATGGCGACAACGGCTACCTGTTTGAACCAGATGATGTTGATCAGTTCACAGAGTGTCTTCTCAAAGTTGCTACTGCTGACCAGGAAGAGCTAAATCGCCTCTCAGAGAACTCAATTCACCTTATTCAGTCTCACGACATTAAGAAGACTCTGGCTATCTTCGAGGGCCTCTACAGAGGGGATCAGGACGCTAGACAAGAGAGCGATGACAACCTAGAGGACTATAACAACCCAATTGGCCGTCTCAGCGAGGCAGTTAGAAGAGCCGAACTCAGGGTTCGTAGACAAGCTTTGGTTGCCCTAGGCAAGATGACGGAACTAGGGGATGACATCAAGGACGGCCTTGATGAACTGAGGGCGGACGTTGTCAAACAGGCTAAGAAGGTGGACCGAAAGGTCAGAAGAGGCGTCAAAAAGACTGTGGACAAGGCCAAGGACAAACTAAAGCGTACAGACGAATAAACTAGTGGTGGTTGGGGGAGTTAGCTCAGCCGGTTAGAGCAGCGGACTCATAATCCGTCGGTCGCGGGTTCAAGTCCCGCACTCCCCACCACATTCTCCCAAGAAGAGACCCCCTGTAAACCTTTTTAGGTTTTGGGCCATTTAGGACCTTCCTGGCCAAGCAGCCTTTGGTAGCTTGCTACTCAATCCCCAAATCAACAGCGAAGGCTCCAGTTCCCAATGGGGACATGGTGTCTGGGCTTGAAGGTTTGACGACATGTCAAAGATCAGGTCAAGGTCAATAACGGTGTGTATGTAATCGTTATCATAATGCGACCGTTTTTGAGGTAAAAATACAGTTTTGAATCTCCATCAGGTGTTATTTTTTATTTAATCTGCTCCAACTGTGGCGGAGAAACGAAAACTAATCGGAGGCATTGCAAAATGAATCGTCAAATCAAGCGGGCTCTAAGCACCGCGGCAGCAGTATCGCTAGGTCTAGCGGGTCTAGTTGGAGCAGCAGCTCCAGCACAGGCAGCTCTTCCAAGCACATCATTCAAGATCCACCTAAACGTCCCTAAGGAAGTTGCTGAGAACTGGAACATTTGGTACTGGAACACCGGTAACGACAATGTTGGTCCTTCAGATAACACAATTGGTGCGACTACCAAGAACATCAAAGAGAACGCGGCTGACACAACTGGTACAGATGTGACCAAGGACTGGACTCCAAACTTCATTGGTGAAGACGCTTACGGTGCATACGCAGAATTCACACTTCCTGTGACTTTGACTGCACTGAACAACGTTATGAGAACCACTGAGTCATGGAATGGCCAAGCAGCAGCAGCTGAAGTTCCTGCAGTTCTCGATGACCCACTTACTACTGACGAAGATGAGAGTGCTCCCGCAATCCCTGCAAAGCCAGCGATTCCTAAAGCTGACAAGCCATTCGGTGGAGACAACATTTTCCCTGCAGGCGAGAGCTGGTGGAACGTACACACTGGTCTTCGTGAGTACCCACTAACCAAGACAACTGACTACAAAGTCCACATCAACGCTAAGTTGAAGGATGCTCAGGCTCAGGGTTGGAACGTATACACATGGAACACAAGCGTTGCTCCAGCAAAGCTAGCAGACTACAAAGTCACAACCAAGACCAGCAAGGTAGTAACCACAAAGGTTAAGGGAAAGACTGTAAAGAAGACTGTTGTAACAACTACTAATACTTACCCATACAGAGGTAAGGTCGGAGCAAACGTAACCGCTTGGCCATTTGTTGGTGAAGACTCGTACGGCGCATTCGCAATTGTCAAGACAGCAACTGTTTACGCAGGAACCGTCGGTGTCATTGTTCGCCGTTCAAGCCCAACAAACGAGTGGGCTAAGCAGTCCTCTGACTTCAAGAACGATCCAGGAGCTGGTTTCACCAACGGACTAAAGTCTGATCGTAGCTCTCTGTACATCGCTCTTGGTCAGCCAGAGAAGTCACCAACTAACTACTCAGCTCCAACATTCGTTGGTCGTTGGGGTGCAACAGCTGCCTTTGCTAAC
>JBEDBW010000134.1:0-2598 GCA_041177045.1 Actinomycetota bacterium
CATTGATCCAGAACACTCTGAAGAAGACTCCAACAAGAGCACCTATCCAAACGCTTAGTAATAGAACAACACCCTTATCTCTCTCTAAGGCAAGCATTGCCATAGGCGTATAGCTACCAGCTATGAGTAGGAAGATGTTGGCGTGATCAATTCTCTTTAGAGCAACTCTCATCTTTGTCTTCCAGTTGAAGCGGTGATATAGTGCTGAGTTACCAAAGAGTAGGAATGAACAAGCAAAGAAAATGGCTGCTGCCACCTTGGCCACCACGCCATCTGCTAGCACTAGAAGAATGATTCCACCGGCAATAACTATCGGTAGAACACCGGTATGGATCCACCCTCGCCAGGTAGGTTTTGGATCTAGCGCGTTCTCCGGGATAGTTTCGCTTAATGGAAGATATAGGGGATCTGGCTGTTCATTGCTCATACCTAAACCTTATGGCCTAAGACAAGTTGCCTGCTTCAGGCAGGTAACCTTAAGACATGCGTAAGTTGATCTATCGGCTCTATGAGCGGGGAATCCTAGGGGACCTCACCTCAGCTGACCTACCTAAGCATGTTGCTGTAATGCTTGATGGCAATAGACGATGGGCTGAGCGCAACTTTGGAGCTAAAGCAAAGATAGGTCACACAGCCGGAGGTAAGAAGATTCATGAGTTCCTGGGCTGGTGTGATGAGCTAGAGATTCCGGTAGTTACTCTCTACATGCTCTCCATTGAAAACCTAACTAAAAGATCTACTGATGAATTAGATGATTTGCTAAGAATCATTGGTGATGTTGCAACTGAATTAGCCGAGGCTAAGAAGTGGCGAGTAAGACTAGTAGGAGATAGGGACGCTCTTCCTGCTGATCTTCGAGAAAGAATTGAAATTGCAGAAAAAGCAACAGCGGACCTCAAGGGTTTAGATGTTAACCTTGCTGTTGCCTACGGTGGTCGAAATGAGATTGCTGAAGCTATGAAGCAGATCCTTCGTAAGCATTCTGAAGCAGGCAGCAGTATTGAAGATTTGGCTGAACTACTTTCACCAGAGCTAATTACAGAACATCTTTATACAGGTGGACAGCCAGATCCTGATTTGATTATTAGAACTTCAGGGGAACAAAGACTAAGTGGCTTCCTACTTTGGCAGAGTAGCAACAGTGAGCTTTACTTTGAGGAAGCACTTTGGCCTGATTTTAGACGTGTTGATTTCTTCAGAGCTCTGAGGGCATTTGCTAAGCGTCATAGACGTTTTGGGGCTTAGGTTAACACCAAGTAACGTCTTAAAAACACTAAGCGTGTTGCCCTGCCAATTTGACTTTGAAGTTCTAACATAACTTCAACAAGTGAATTGGAGCATAAATGGCCGCTAATAGCAGTACTACGACCAGGACCACAAAATCAACTGCTAAGGCCCAATCAGTCAAGCCGGATACGGCAATCAAGACTTTCGTTATAGACACTTCGGTGTTTCTATCAGACCCAAGAGCGATGTTCCGATTCAAAGAACATGAACTTGTAATTCCAATCATCGTTATCAACGAGCTAGAGAAAAAGCGTCACGATCCGGAGATCGGCTACTTCGCTAGACAAGCTCTAAGAAACCTAGATGATCTGAGAATCAAACACGAGAGATTAGATTTCCCTATTCCTGTGGGTGATGGCGGAACTCTTCGAGTTGAACTAAACCACATCAACCCAGATGTTC
The DNA here is from genome assembly GCA_041177045.1 of Actinomycetota bacterium. GTDB lineage: Bacteria > Actinomycetota > Actinomycetes > Actinomycetales > Microbacteriaceae > Rhodoluna. Next base: position 1,690 of record JBEDBW010000134.1, read on the forward strand.
TTCCAGTTGGTTTTCAACTAGGCGATAACGATTCAAGGATTCTTGCGGTAGCTGCGAATCTAGCCAATGAGGGCTTTGATGTAACAGTTGTCTCTAAAGATCTACCTCTTCGAGTGAAGGCTTCAGCCCTTGGTCTACTAGCTGATGAGTACAAGGCTGAAATGGCAGTTGACTCTGGCTACACAGGTATTGCTGAGATTGCTCTAAGTGCTGATCAGATGAGTGATTTCTATGACGGGGAAGTCTATGACCACCCAGAGGTCAAAGACCTACCTGCTAACTGCGGTCTAGTTATCACCAGTGAAAGAGGAAGTGCTCTAGGTAGAGTCACCCAGGATAAGAGAATCAAACTAGTTCGAGGAGACAGAGATCTCTTCGGTGTGCACGGTAGAAGTGCTGAGCAAAGACTTGCTATTGATGTTCTTCTAGATCCAGAAATTGGAATTGTTTCTCTAGGTGGTAGAGCTGGAACAGGTAAGTCTGCATTAGCTCTATGTGCTGGTTTAGAAGCAGTACTAGAGCGTCGTGCTCACAAGAAGATCATGGTCTTTAGACCTCTCTATGCTGTTGGTGGACAAGAGTTAGGTTTCCTACCTGGCACAGAAGCCGAGAAGATGAACCCTTGGGCTCAAGCTGTCTTTGACACACTAGGTCCACTAGTAAGTAAAGAAGTAATTGATCACATCATCGACCGTGACCTACTAGAAGTTCTTCCACTTACACACATCAGAGGTAGGTCTCTGCACGATACCTTCGTAATTGTTGATGAAGCACAATCTCTTGAGAGAAACGTTCTACTGACAGTTCTAAGCCGTATTGGACAAAACTCAAGAGTCATCATGACTCACGATGTTGCTCAGAGAGACAATCTAAGAGTTGGTAGACACGATGGCGTTGCATCAGTAATTG
>JBEDBW010000135.1:0-3619 GCA_041177045.1 Actinomycetota bacterium
AGTTCGGCTAGTCGTGCACCTTCTTGAGTTCCAGATGAAGCAAGTTCTTTTGCTGAATCAAGAAGAGCGCTTCCTGAAGCGTATTGTTCTAGGCAGCCATTCTGACCACAGCCACACGCTCTTCCCTCTTGAATGAAGTTTGTGTGTCCAAGTTCAGCACCGATACCAAAGCCGCCACGGAAAAGTTCACCCTTGGCAACGATTGCTCCACCAACACCTGTGCCAATTGTGATCATCATCATGTGATCACTGCCTCTACCTGCACCAAATCTGTATTCAGCCCAACCAGCAGCATTTGCATCATTTTCTACAAAGACATCAATACCTAGTCTTGCCTCAAGCTTTGCCTTTAGAGGTTCGTTTCTAAGGCTTAGGTTCGGAGAGTAAATAACCTCTGATTGATCAGCATCAATGAATCCTGCGATAGCAACTCCAACGGCAGCTACTTCTTGTCCAGAACTAAGTTCTTTGACCATTTCAACAACAGCTGTGATTAGGTCATCAGTGTTATCTGCTGGCGTTGGCACCTTAAGGCTTTTCAGGATATTCCCAGTTTCGCTGACCAGTGCTCCAGCGATTTTGGTTCCACCAACGTCGATACCAACAGTGATCATTTGTTTCCTTAGGGATTGGGGCGGGGCAAAGTCAAACTCCAGTTTATAACCGCAAATTGTTACATTTCATCTTCTTTTTTCCTTCTTTGTGGAGTTATCCAGCGGGTAGGCTAGTCAAAAGTTGTATTGACCCCATCTATCAAGTTAGAGGTATACATGAAGTCCTTCGAAGTCCCATTAGTTGTTGTTTCGTCCCCAGACACAAACATCACCGACTTATTTCTAGATCGAGTAAAACTCGACCCAAACCTTCCTCTTCTCTAAACAGGTTGAGCCTGGAGTATGGAAGGAAGTAACAGCAAGTGAATACCTTGCTGAAGTTCAGGCACTAGCCAAGGGATTCATTGCTTCTGGAATCAAGCCAGGTCAAAGAGTTGGCATTATGAGCCCTACTTCTTATGAGTGGGCTCTGTGTGACTTTGCACTTTGGTTTGCTGGAGCTGTTTCAGTTCCTATCTACGAAAGCTCTGCTCCAGCTCAGATTGAATGGATCTTGGGCGACTCAGGTTCTATCGCTTGTATTTTTGCTAACGACCAGATGGTTCAGCTTTTCAACTCAGTGAAGTCATCACTGAAGGATGTCAAGAAGGTTTGGACTCTGGACAGTAAAGATCTGAAAGAACTTGTCAAGGCTGGTAAGGAAGTTTCCGATGCAGACCTAGAGAAGGCTAGAAAGAGCGCAGGTCTTGCAGACCTTGCTACCATCATCTACACCTCAGGAACAACTGGACAGCCTAAGGGTTGTGAACTACTGCACCAGGGCTTTGTGGATCTATGTAGAAACGCTCAGGCAGTTCTTCCTAATGTTGTTCGTCCGGGTGAAACAACACTGTTGTTCTTGCCTATGGCTCACGTATTCGCACGCTTCATTTCTGTTCTGTGTATTTCAGGTGGTGTGAAGGTAGGTCACCAGGGTGATTCAAAGACAGTCGCTCCTGCAATGCAGAGTTTCCACCCAACATTCCTGTTGGCAGTTCCTCGTGTATTCGAAAAGGTTTACAACTCAGCAGAGCAGCGTGCTGAAGCAGCTGGCAAGGGAAAGATTTTCCACGCCGCAGCTGAGACAGCAATTGCTTGGTCTATGGCTAAGGACACTAAGAAAGGTCCAAGCTTTGGTCTAAACGCTAAGTACAAGTTGTTCGATGCACTTGTATACAAGAAGCTTCGTGCTGCTATGGGTGGAAAAGTTAAGTACGCTATCTCCGGTGGTGGCCCACTAGGAGCTCGCTTAGGTCACTTCTACCGTGCAATCGGTCTAATCGTTCTTGAAGGTTACGGTCTAACCGAAACCACTGCCCCAGTAACAATTGGTAGACCTGACAAGGTAAAGATCGGCAAGGTAGGTTTCCCACTACCAGGTTGTGGAATCATGATCGCTGATGACGGTGAAATCCTGCTTAGAGGAACTAACGTTCTAAAGAGCTACTGGAACAACCCGAAGGCAACTAAGTCAACATTCGAAGGTGACTGGTTCAAGACCGGAGACATCGGTTCACTAGATGAAGATGGCTTCCTATCTATTACAGGTAGAAAGAAGGAACTTATCATCACTGCTGGTGGAAAGAACGTTGCACCTGCACAACTTGAAGATCCACTTCGTGCTAACCCACTAATCAGCCAGGCTGTTGTAGTTGGAGATGCCAAGCCATTCGTATCAGCTCTTATCTCCATCGATGAAGAGATGCTTCCAATCTGGCTTGAGAACAATGGAATCAAAGAAGCAATGAGCATTGAGGATGCAACAAACAACCCTCTAGTTATTGCTGAGATTTCAAAGGCTATCGAAGCTGTGAACTCAAAGGTTTCAACAGCAGAGTCAATCCGTAAGTTCGCACTGCTACCTAAGGATCTAACTGAGAAGACTGGTCACCTAACACCTTCTCTAAAGATCAAGAGATCAGTGGTTATGGATGACTTCTCACACCTTGTCGATGACATCTATGCAGCAAGTGCTAAGTCAACCTGTCACAACATCGGAGACTACAAGATCTAGCGAAGGAACCAATCGGTTTGACGCAAAATCTTCATAGCTTCTTTGCGTTCTTCGATTGAAAGTCTGTCTAGATATAGCTTTCCATCTAGATGGTCATACTCGTGCTGTAAGGCTTGGGCTAATAGCCCTTCCCCTTTTATTGTCACGAGTGATCCATCTAGCTGGTAGCCCGATAGAGATGCTTTTGGGTAGCGAAGGGTTTTATGCCAAAGACCTGGAACTGATAAACAGCCTTCTTCTATAAGTGCAGGTTCACCTTCAAGAACTAGCTCTTCAGGATTAATTAGATACCCGAGGCTTCCGTTGGCGTTATAACTGAAGGCTCTCAGCGATACACCGATTTGCGGAGCAGCAACTCCTGCTCTGCCAGGTTCCTTAGTTGTGTCAAGTAGATCTTCAATCAGAGCTTTAGCTTTATCGCCAAAGTCTTTGATTGCATCGCACTTTGAATTCAGCACAGGATCGCCGTAGAGGCGTATTTCACGAACTGGCATGAGCTACTTGGACTTAACTAATCCCTCAACAACAAGGGCTGCAAGTTCACGAGCTGCTTCTCTAGTGTTCTTGTGTAATTGATCAAACTTGATAACCGAACCTGCTGCTAGTGCTGGGTCATACGGAATCTTTACAACTGCACGAACACGGGACTTGAAGTGAGCTTCAATCTCATCAAGCTTCACAATACCACTGAGCCTCTAACTAGATCGCCATAACCGTTAGCTTCCAGCCAGGTTAGTGTCTCAGAAGCAAGTCTTGCCTCGTCAACAGAACCACCTGAGACGATTACCAAACCATTAGCTCTCTGCAGAGTTGGTCTCATAACAGAGTGAACAATTCCAGTACCACAGTCAGTCAGGACAACTGTGTAGTAACGAGCTGCCATATCAGCAACTACGTTGTAGTCACCTTCATCGAACGCTTCTGAAAGCATTGGGTCGCTGTCTGATGCAAGTACATGCAATCTAGTTGCATCTCTAGAAACCATTGTTGAGAAATCAGTGAAACCATCTAC
>JBEDBW010000136.1:0-2544 GCA_041177045.1 Actinomycetota bacterium
GATTTGGGGGATAGCGATACCTAGTTGTTCAGCACAGTAAACAATTTCATCAATAACGGTGTCACCAACAAAAGCATTCTCTGGTTGCTGGTTTACAAACCCAACCAGGCTTGCAAACTCATGTGGTTCAAGACCTAGAAGATTCTTCCCATCAATAATCAGTTCACCTGTTATCACTCCACCTGTGAAGCTTGGAGCTAAACCATTTAGAGCTTTTAGGAAAGTTGATTTACCTGAGCCTGTTGGTCCACAAACCAAAACAAATTCACCAGCGTTAATTCTCAGGTTCACATTGTTTAGTTGAGGTGTTTCAGAAACTTTAGTGCCATCTGATTTCAGATAGCTAAAGGAAAGATCTTTGAGTTGAATCATCTGGCGAATACACCACCAAAGGCTAATACCATCAGCAATACAGATACACAGAGAATGATGACGTCTCCTAGACGCCAAGGCTCTTTTCTGTATCTTGTGATAGTTGCTCTGGCAGAAGAAAGTTTTACTGAGAATCCTGCGGCAACTAACCCAACGAGCAGAACTGTTAGTTGAACGGCTTGCTGGTCAGGGGAGAACAAGAGCAATGCAGAGCCTGTAACGATGAGACAGATTGCAAGAAAAGCCAGGAGTCTCGCTCCAATTATCTGGAAGTTAGTTCTATTTCCTTTGCGTCCAAAACCTCTAGAAGACATGCTGGCGGCTAACCCCATTGACTGATCAATAGTGTCTTCTAGAACTGGGATAACTATGCCCGTGATGGCTTTGATGCCTTTAGATTGACCACGTAGAGAGCGGGCTCTTCTTACTCTTCCTAGGCTTGAAATCAGCTGAGGAGCAAGGTTGATGGCAATAGAGATAGCTGTTGCTATTTCATAGAGAGCACCAGGAGTGGACTTCAAGAGCTTCCTAGGGTTGGCAAGTGAGTTAGCCATACCAACAGCCAAGATGATTGCCGCAAGTCTGAAGCCATCGGCTAGAGCCAGAGTGAAAGCTTCTTGGGAAATGGGACCGAATAGCTTTAGTGCATTGCCAAATCCAAAATCTAGATCTATCGAAGGCAAGATGAACAAAGCATCCTTGGTTGAAGATCCAAGGTTGAAAATGATCCGAAATAAAACTCTAAGAGCCACAACAATTGCTGCAAGTTTTATGTAGAAAGAAATTGATTGAGCCCAAGGAGATTCATCTCGACACAGTCGGATTGTTAGGAGTGAAGCAATGCAAATGCCAATAAGAACAAATACATTGCCTGTTAGTGATGCAACCACAGCCAGGCTAAGACCAGCTAGCCACCAAGTGAGTGGATTAGTTTTTTGTGCAGATAGGAGATGAGCTTCTCTAGTTGTTGCAGCCATAACTCTTCAAACTAATTCGCGGGGGAGTCTGTATAGATTCACCCGGCAAAAGAAAACGCCAACCTTCACTCACTCCACACTTAACCTTGTGAGTAGAAGCACCGATTGGGCTGTATAGCCAAGAGTTGGTTTCTGTTCCTAGAAAATATGCCCAGCTACCATTTTTGGTCCCAGGAGTTTCAGCACACGGTTCAACCTCTTCGCCAGGGAATCCTTCAATTCGACAAACAAAACCAACAGGATACTTGTCTGTTCCACTCACCGTTAAACCTGCAGCTTCAAACATGTCCCATGAATAACCTTTGAAGTTCTTTACACATTTAACTTCAGAAGGCTTACCACTTGCTGATCCATAATCTACGACTAGCGACGTACCAGCATCGAGACACATCCCTGCTTCAACAGAAGCAGGGATGCCCTCATCGATTGCTTGGTTTTGGTTTGAGCTCAAGGCGAAGCCAATGGCTACCAAGATAACTAAACCAATCAGGCTAAGTCGAACGAATGATCTCATCTGATTTAGGTGTTGCCCTTATTTGCTTTCGTTGATCTTGTTTAGAACATCAATGAAAGTAAGGCTTGAAAGTGGTAACAGGGCCTGCACTGATGTGAAGACATCGCTTGCACCTTCGCTGTATGCAGAAGGAATACCAAAGTCGGTCGCATCAATCTGAGCAACCAACCATTCAACTGAAGCACTTGCATCAACATCTGATGCAATCAACGCCATTGCTCCATAAGAAGTTCCAGCTAGATCGTTAGCTCCATAAGAGACGTAGTGAGTTCCTTCAACTAGGTTGTCTTGTAGCCAAGTTAATGACTTCTCATTAGCAGCCTGCTTGGCAGTCTTGTCTTCAGCTGAACCAAACTCTTCTGTTGACTTGATAGCCATAACGGCAAATGCTGTTACGTCTGCTGCCTCAGCACTCTGAGAATCACCCTTGGTGTACTTGTAACCACCTGTGCTTTCAGCGTTTTTAGTCAGCTGAATAGCTACCTGGTTTGCCAAATCAGTTTCTTGGCTTGCCATCAGGGCAAGAATCACCCATGAATAGGCAAAGTTGTTGGTCTCTGCAACGAGCCCTTCTGAATCAATTGCTGCCTTCACATCGAATAGAACTGAAGGAACGGTTGGGTGATCTCCGAAGCCAGCTGCATGAGCTGTGAACACATAGGTGGCTTTTAGACCTGCTGA
>JBEDBW010000137.1:0-2836 GCA_041177045.1 Actinomycetota bacterium
CAATCTGGCTGCTTCTCTGGGTGACACTTCCCTTTAACCTTCTTATCTACGGCATCAACGACATATTTGATCAGGAAGCTGACAACATCAACATCCGTAAGGGCGGATACGGTGGCGCAAAGATTGACCCTAAAGAAGTTCCTTGGATTTCTTGGGGTGTAGTTCTACTAAATGCTCCATTCCTAGTCTTCTTTGCTCTCAACTATTCCGTAGAGGCGAACATTTGGATTTGGGCATACAGTCTTACCTTCTTGTTCTATTCCGCTCCCCCTGCCAGGTTCAAGGGTCGTCCTTTTCTAGACTCAATCAGCAATGCTGATTACGCATTTCCTTTGGCTATCGTTCCGCTAGCTCTTGATAAAGAACCTATTTGGTTAGCTGTCTTCGCTCTTGGAGTCTTGCTAAGCACACCTACGATGCCATACAAGACATTGAAGAAGATGAGTTTGTTGGAATCAAAACAACCGCTGTTTACCTTGGCGTAAAGAAATCTCTAGTTTGGGTTGGTTTCTGGTGGCTAGTCTCAACCATCATGTTTGCGTTTGTAAATATTCCTCTAGCAATTGCTAACGGTGCATATGCTTTCTGGTTGATAAGACTTATGGTCAAAGACAACTCTTCAGCAAATGCAAAAAGAATATACAAGTATTCAGTTGCTTATCCGTATGTAGTTGGAACAGTTGCAGGTTTCCAGCTAGTTATGTTCATGGCCTTGGAGCTTGTGTAATTGAAGAAGAAGATTGTCATTGTTGGAGCTGGCTTAGGCGGGCTAACAGCAGCTGCTCTATTGGCTAAAGCAGGTCACCAGGTAACTGTTCTAGAGAAGAACTCCTGGATTGGCGGTAAGTCAAGACGTATAGAGGTAGCAGGACAAAGAATTGATACAGGACCATCACTTGTTACTTTCCCTGCGGTTCTAGAAGAGCTGTTCTCTCGCTATAACAAAATTGGAAAATCTACTTCTGCATCTATTGCAGATCTAAAACTTCAAAAACTTCCAGAGGTTGGCACTTATTACTTTGGTAAAGAAGTAGTGAACCTTCCTGTTCAAGAGGGACATCCTTGGTATCCAGCCTGGCAAAGGTTTGTCAATGAGCATGGTGACCTTGGCCCTGCAATTACCAAGCTTCTAACTTCAGATCCATTTGATGCTAAAACTCTTCCCGCAGTTACTGCTATTTCTAAGAACTATGGAATACACCTGTCAACTAGTTCTTACCTCAAGCACCTTGATTGGATGCCTGAAGGATTGAAAGAAGTAATTGCTATTCATACTCTCAACGCTGGTATCGCTCCTCAACGTACTTTGGCTTTGTATGCAACCATGCCTGCTGTTATGGCTAAAGAAGGAATCTTTGTTCCTGAAGGTGGAGTTTATGAAATTGCTTTGGCTTTAGAAAAGCTCGCTCTTGATGCAGGAGCGACAATTAGAACTAATGTTCAGGTCACAAAGATCAGCAAAGGCTCTGTGCTTGCTAATGGTAGAGAACTTAAAGCTGACTATGTAATAGGTGCAGCAGATGCTCACGTCATTGATTCACTTCTAGGAAAGACTCCTAAGCAACCTAAGTTAGTGTCTTGTTCGGGAGTTGCATTGTTTGCTGTCCTAAAGAAGCCACTGCCAGAAGGCACTGTCACTCACTCAGTAATAATGCCAAGTTCTCCTAGCTCTCTACATGCTGATTTGGATAAGACTCAAGTTCCTCAAGAGACCATGGCGTTTCTGAACTATTACAAGCCAAACCACATTTATCCAAATGACAAGGCAACTGCTGCCATATTGCTAACCGCACCTGCCAACGGAGAACGCTTCACCTTAGAGAGTGATTTTGTTCAAAGAGAACTCTCTCGAATTAGCTCTCTGATTGGTTTGAAGGAGAATCTGGCAGATCTCATCCTGGATTATCAGATTCTTGACCCTATGTATTTTGCTGAGTTTGGGGCTAAGGGTGGCTCTCTGTATGGAGCTACAAGACCTATCTGGCAGGGTGGACCTTTCCATACCCCAGGTTATTCCTCACTCTTTAGACCCTGGCTATGGCGAGTTGGAGCTTCAGTTCACCCTGGAGGCGGCATTCCAGCGGTTATTGGCGGAGCAATGAACTCCGTTGCCAGATTGCTCAGATCAATAGGTGCTGATGAAGACATGGAAGATATCATCTATTTCACCTAGATTTCTTCCTGTTTAGAAACACTGGCTTTGCCTTTCAGAAGAGTTTGTTAGCCTTGAAAAGCGGGGTAAAGCACTAGTATTATTTACCTAGGTAAACAAATTCAACTATTGGAGATTCATGTTCAGCTTGTCAAAAATCAGCCTTGCTAACCGTTCAGTGGTAGCACTACTAACCTCGATTCTTGCCGTATTCGGTTTCATCTCGGTTGGTTCTCTGAAGCAAGAGCTATTCCCTTCCCTTGAGTTCCCTCAAGCAGCAATCGTTACCACTTACCCAGGTGCATCACCTGAGGTTATGGACACTCAGGTCAGCAGACTGATTGAGTCTTCTGTTGAATCTCTGGAAGGAGTGACAACTACTTCTTCAACTAGCCAGAGCAGCCTTTCAACAGTTCGAGTGACTTTTGACTTTGGAATTACCTCAGCAAAAGTAACTGAGTCTCTGAATGCTGCTCTTGATTCAGTGAAAGCTAATCTGCCAACGGGAGCAAATGCTCGCGTTCTAAGCGGTGGCCTCGACACTATTCCTGTATTGGTTCTTAGCGTCGCTTCTGATTCTGGTGACAACACTGAGATTTCTAAACTTCTTCCAGATCTAGCACCAACACTTTTCAAGAAGGTTCCTGGTGTAAAGGACGTTCAGATTGGCGGTATTCGTGAATA
>JBEDBW010000138.1:0-3826 GCA_041177045.1 Actinomycetota bacterium
CCTTGAAACCCTGCGAGCAAACGATGCCTTCCTAGAGGCAACTTGCCTAGATGTTTCCAAAGAGGCCGAGAGAGTTACCTTTGTTGAGAATGAGTTCATCGCGAAGGGCAGAAAGATTCAAAAGGCTGCAGCCCAGGCACTTGTTGACATCTTCAATAAAGACTTTGAAGAGTTAGCAGCAGCAGCGTCTCAACTTCAGCTAGACGATGCTGGGGATATCACACCTGAGATTGTTGAGAGGTATTTTGGCGGAAGATTGGAAACTACCGTATTCAAAGTCGCTGATGCTGCGTTTGATGGACAAATTGGGGTAGCTCTGTTACTTCTCAGGCACGCATTAGATCAAGGGTTAGAGCCGGTCGTTCTTGTTGGTGCATTTGCTAAGAAGATTGGGCAGTTAGCTAAAGTGTTTGGCAACCCAAACGCCAATGCCACATTGCTTGGAGTGCAGGACTGGGTCTTTCCGCTTATTCGTTCTGCTAGTTCCAGCTGGACTGAAGCAGGTATCGCTCGCGTCATACATGCAATCGCTGATACAGATTTTGCTGTTAAGGGTGGCGAAAAGGATTCTTATTACGCATTAGAGAGACTTATCAGCCTCGTTGCTAATAAGGGAAGAAGTTAATGAAGGCTGCTAAGTATTCAATTTGGGCATTGCTATCTCTTGTTTTCATCTCTCTAGCAATCAGACCGCCGGTTGCATCTATTGGACCACTAGTAGACGAATTGGTAAGAACTGAATTTCTTACTCTCTTTCAAGTGAGCTTGATGTCATCGCTACCTATTGTTTGTTTTGGCATCGGAGCATTTGCTAGTCCTTTTCTCGTCAAGAGATTCACGCTTAACAAAGCGGTGATGTTTGTCCTGATTCTGCTGACGGTCGCAATGACTACGCGTCTCATTGGTGGATTCCCAGCGCTCATAACAAGTACCGTTCTAATTGGTCTAGCAATCGCCATAGCCAACGTTTTGATTCCGACAATTGTTAGAGAGCAATTTCCAGATCGTATCGAGTTGATCACTGGCGTTTATGTGACATTGCTTGCTATATCGGCAAGCTTTGCAGCTGCTATCGCTGTGCCATCATCTGATTTGCTTGGTGGCTGGCGTGGAGCGCTAGCCGTTTGGATTATCCCTGCAGTGCTAGCAATTATCTTCTGGGTTCCACTATTCAGATCCAAGAGTGTTGAGAAAGTTACTTCTGTAGCAACTCACGCAGAAGAGAAAAGAGCAGTGGCGAGGTCATCACTAACCTGGGGAATTGTTTTCTTCTTTGGTCTTCAGTCAGGTGGTTTCTACTCAATCTTGAATTGGTTCCCATCACTATTGATTGATAGAGGAATGTCTGATGTGGATGCAGGAGCGCTTCTTGGTTTGACTACATTGGGTTTGACTACTTTTGTCGGCGTTCCTTCAGGTTTCATAGCTTCGCTTTTATTCAGAAGATTCAAATCGCTGTCTGTGATCGCGATAGTCATGACCTCTTTGACTCTTGCAGGCCTGCTCATGATTTGGTTGACCCCGGATCTGTTGATTCTTGCTTGCATCATTACCGGATTCGGTTTCGCAGCTACTTTCCCACTGTCTTTGACATTGATTGGGTCAAGGGCTAGCACCAGCACACAGACCACTCAGTTGTCGGCCCTTGCTCAAGGTTGGGGTTATTTGATTTCAGCGGGAGCAACATTTGGCTTTGGTCTGCTCAGAGATGTAACAGGAAACTGGGATGCAAGTTTGATTCTGGTTTCCACTCTCACCTTCATCCAACTCTTCGCTGGGGCAGTGGCTGGAAGAGATAAGCGGATACCAGCCGCTTAAAGTAAAAGACCCGCCGAAGCGGGCCTTTTAGAAGTTTGGTTTATAGAGCTGAAACCTTCTTGGCAATAGCCGACTTCTTGTTAGCAGCAGCGTTCTTGTGGAATACACCCTTTGAAACTGCTTTGTCCAGCTTCTTGGTGGCAACCTTTAGAGCTTCTGCTGCAAGAGCCTTGTCTCCAGCTGCTGCTGCTTCGCGAACTGCACGGATAGCGGTTCTAACTTCGCTACGAACAGCCTTGTTACGCTCTTGAGCCTTAAGGTTTGTGCCGATACGTTTGATCTGCGACTTGATATTTGCCATGTTTCACTTTCTTAGGTGCGTTGTCCCGCTCACGCGGAACATCTTCAAAAATCTTGAGGTTTGTGGATTTGGAGGAACTCGTCATCTAAATCTCTAAAAGACTACCAGCGTTATAGGCAATACGGCAACCCATTCGGGCCACCAGTATCTCTAAAGAGCCCTAGATTCCTAGGGTTTATGGGAGAATAGGGAGACGGCAATCGCCGTCAGTTTGCATTTTCAGCTAAATCAAGAGGTCTCCTTTGTCACCACGTGCTACCACTTCACTAGTGCCGGGTAAGACCAACCCTGAATTTATCCGCAATTTCTGCATCATTGCCCACATTGACCACGGTAAATCTACCTTGGCTGACCGCATGCTTCAGCTAACCGGTGTTGTTGATGACCGCTCAATGAGAGCGCAATATCTCGACCGTATGGACATTGAGCGTGAGCGTGGAATCACCATCAAATCCCAGGCAGTAAGAATGCCTTGGGAGTTCGAAGGCAAAACCTATGCCATGAACATGATTGATACCCCAGGTCACGTTGACTTCACCTACGAGGTGAGCAGATCTCTTGCTGCTTGTGAAGGTGCAATCCTTTTGGTGGATGCAGCTCAAGGTATTGAAGCTCAGACTCTAGCGAATCTATATCTAGCTATTGAGAATGATCTTGAGATCATTCCTGTTCTAAACAAGATTGACCTTCCTGCAGCTCAGCCTGAAAAGTATGCAGAGGAACTTGCCAACCTGATTGGTGGAGACCCAGCTGACTGTCTTCGTGTGTCAGGTAAGACCGGTGTTGGTGTAGCTGAACTTCTAGATCGAATCATTGGAAAGATTCCAGCACCTGTTGGTGACCCTAACGCTCCTGCAAGAGCAATGATCTTTGACTCTGTGTATGACTCCTATAGAGGTGTTGTTACTTACGTCCGTATGGTTGATGGAAGTATGACTCCTCGTGAGCGAATCACCATGATGTCTACTAAAGCAGTTCACGAGCTATTGGAGATTGGTGTTTCATCTCCAGAACCAGAACCAACTAAAGGTTTAGGTGTTGGTGAAGTAGGTTACCTAATCACCGGTGTGAAAGATGTACGTCAGTCCAAGGTTGGTGACACTGTAACCTCCGCGTTGAAGCCTGCAACAGAAGCTCTAAAAGGTTATTCAGAACCCAACCCGATGGTTTACTCAGGTATCTATCCAATCGATGGTGGTGACTATCCAGTGCTTCGTGAAGCGTTAGATAAGTTGAAGCTAAGCGATGCTTCTTTGGTATATGAACCTGAAACTTCTGTTGCTCTTGGTTTTGGATTTAGATGTGGTTTTCTAGGTCTATTGCACCTTGAAATCATTACTCAGCGACTAGAGCGTGAGTTTGGATTAGATCTAATCGCAACAGCTCCATCGGTAGTTTATGAAGTGACTCTTGAAGACAAACGCCAGGTAACTGTTACTAACCCAAGCGAATATCCAGTTGGAAAGATTTCTAAGGTTCTAGAACCTATGGTTCGAGCAACACTACTTTCACCTAAGGACTACGTGGGAACCATTATGGAACTCTGCCAGTCAAGAAGAGGTGTTCTTGTTGACATGCAGTACTTCGGAACCGATCGAGTGCAGCTTCGCTACACAATGCCGCTAGCTGAAATTGTTTTCGACTTCTTCGACAACCTAAAGTCCCGCACTCAAGGATATGGTTCTCTTGATTATGAAGAGTCAGGTC
>JBEDBW010000139.1:0-3042 GCA_041177045.1 Actinomycetota bacterium
CCTTCGTAGTAGTGAGTTCTAGCTCCTAGAACTAGAGCGTGCTTACCTGAAGGAAGAAGAATTGAGCGAATAGTTGAGATGTGCCCAACAACTTCAGACCTAGTGAAACCCGGAATCTCAGAAGCATCAATGGTTGAAACAGTTTCACCGATTAGGTCTGCAGCCTTAGCCCAACCTGAACCTAGGGTAAGGGCGATATCGTGTTGGGCTATGCCTGACTTATCAGCTATAACTTGGGCTGCTTGTTGGGCTATTTGGAATGGATCCGCCTTTGGATCATCTAATGGATTGCTCATACGGCAAGTCTAATCTTCAAACACGGGTCACAATTGTGAGGCTGGGGATCTTCAACCAATAAATCCCGGAGGTGTGAGTTTATAAGGTATCTCTGGACCGTCATATCCGATAAATTCTACGCCTGGGAAACGGTCTTCTGCGAACATTCTCACAAACAAAGGGTCTGACACATCTACTTCTAAAGTTGCTAAGTATTTTTTAAAGTTATAAATTTCACCGTTTTTTAGTTGCAGAAATAGAGATAGGAATTGAAAAGCCTTTGTGTCTTCTAAGAACTCGCTATTAATTTTGACGAGAGTCATAGGGCTCCAACGAACCTCACTCTTATCAGTAAAAATTACCTATAACTTCCCATGTGACATCCCCCGCCACATTCTCGACGGTAACTTGTAGAAGTGTTTCTCCACTTGAAGAAGTGGCATTGCAAAGAAACGTGGCTTGCGGCTTGGAAAGTACTGTGTCAGGACACTCTACATAAACATCTGCTGACGCGTACTCGTTGTCCAATAACCAAGTGGTTATATAGCTTTCGACTCTTTCAGTGCTTTCCATCGATCCGACGTTAGATGCACCAAAGCTTTCTACTAAGAAACTTAGGGTAAACGCCACGCTCCATAGTATTAATCCACCTGAGGTGCTCCTACGAGCTTTGCTCGGCGGTAAAGATAAACAGGAATAAGAAGAATACCGAGCAGCACATTGGAAGTAATTCCTATTTTTTTCAGCTCATTCGAGTCAGCCACTACCAGAGTGATGTTTGCCAGAAGGGCTACGACTAAGGAAATGATTAGTGCCTGGGAAGATTCAAGTGCGGTTGAAAGAGCTAGTCCAGTTACTCCAACAATTAGGGGCATCAAAGACAGAGACCAGTAGTACACATTTGAAGGAGATCCAGAAGGGGTATTCTGAGCCAAATTTGTGCCGCACTTCATGCAAAATCCGGAGCCAGCCTGATTCTCTGAGCCACACTTTTGACAGTACATAAATACTCCTCTGGTTCTATTTGGAAACATTACAACCAAGTGTATTTACAAAGACAAAATTCTGTGACGAATCTGGGATCTCAGATGTTTTCGCTACTCTTCGAATTCGATGAGCATAGTTCCAGCAGGAACTGTTGCTCCTACTGCCACGTGGATCTTCTTGATAACAGCGTCTTTAGCTGCGTTCTGAGGTGATTCCATCTTCATGGCTTCAAGGACTAGAAGTTGTTGACCTGCTGCTACCTTGTCGCCTTCGGCTACTGCAATCTTTACTACGGTTGCCTGCATTTGGGCAGTTAGGTGCTTGCCTGAATCAATCTGAACGTCTGTGTGTGCCTTGCGCTTAGGAGCGTGAGCCGCTGGCTTTGAGCCACCGTTTAGGAATAGCTGCTTAGGAAGGCTGACTTCAATTCGCTTGCCATCAATTTCAACAACAACGCTGTTTCTAGCTGGAGCTTGTGATCCTGATTGAGCAACACCTGACCATGGCTCAATGTCGTTGTTCCATTCAGTTTCAATCCATCTGGTGTAGATACCGAACTTACCTTTTGAACCAATAAAGGCTGGGTCGTTCACAATCTTTCTGTGGAAAGGAATAACTGTTGGCATACCTTCGATGTGTAGTTCAGCAAGAGCTCTTCTAGACCTCTCGAGTGCTTCTTCACGAGTAGAACCAGTAACGATTAGCTTTGCAATCATCGAATCGAATGAACCACTGATTTCTGATCCAGCTTCAACACCAGTGTCGATACGAACTCCAGGTCCACCTGGAACCTTGAAGGTGTGAATTGAACCAGGCGC
Organism: Actinomycetota bacterium; assembly: GCA_041177045.1. Taxonomy (GTDB): domain Bacteria; phylum Actinomycetota; class Actinomycetes; order Actinomycetales; family Microbacteriaceae; genus Rhodoluna. The sequence continues at coordinate 2,082 of JBEDBW010000139.1, forward strand.
TGGCATAAAGTTTCTACCAGCATCTTCACCGTTGATTCTGAATTCAAATGAGTGACCAGTTACAACTGGGTCACCATATTCAAGCTTGCCGCCTTCAGCAATTCTGAACTGTTCACGAACTAGGTCAAGACCAGTTACTTCTTCAGATACTGGGTGTTCAACCTGAAGGCGAGTGTTCACCTCAAGGAATGAGATGGTGCCATCTTGAGCAACTAGGAACTCACAGGTTCCTGCACCTTGGTAACCAACTTCTTTCAAGATTGCTTTAGAAGATTCGTATAGTCTCGTGATCTGATCATCAGTTAGGAAAGGAGCTGGAGCTTCTTCAACAAGCTTCTGGTGTCTTCTCTGAAGAGAACAGTCTCTAGTTGAAACAACAACTACGTTTCCGTAGGCATCTGCAAGACATTGGGTCTCAACGTGGCGTGGTTTCTCTAAATACTTTTCGACGAAACACTCTCCACGTCCGAAGGCAGCAACTGCTTCGCGAGTTGCTGATTCAAATGCCTCAGCAACTTCTTTTTTCTCATAAACAACTTTGATTCCACGTCCACCGCCACCGTAGGCAGCTTTAATTGCAATCGGTAATCCGTGCTTGGCTACGAACTCAAGAACTTCTTCGGCACCAGATACTGGGTTTAGTGTTCCAGGAGCTAGTGGTGCTCCAACTTTTTCAGCTACGTGACGAGCAGAAACCTTGTCGCCTAGTTGATCGATTGCCTTAGGTGATGGACCAATCCAAATGATGCCCGCATCAATTACGGCCTGAGCAAAGCTTGCGTTCTCGGCAAGGAATCCATAGCCAGGGTGAATTGCGTTAGCCCCTGATCGCTTAGCGATTGAAAGAATCTTGTCGATAACCAGGTAGGTGTCAGCACTGGTTAGACCATTTAGTGCATAAGACTCATCGGCCATGCGGCTATGCATAGCGTCTCGGTCTTGGTCGGCATAGATTGCAACT
>JBEDBW010000140.1:0-2354 GCA_041177045.1 Actinomycetota bacterium
GTTCTTGAACTATCTAAGAGTTAGAGAGTGGCAAGACCTAGTAAGGCAGATCACTTCTATCGCTAAGCCTCTAGGAATCATTCCTGGCAAAGCCAAATCTGATCCAGATGGCATTCATAAGAGTTTGCTTTCTGGTCTTCTATCTCAGATAGGACTAAAGCAGCTAACTGATAAGAAGGCTGGAGATCTAGTAAAGAAGAGTGACAAGCCTGCCAAGGTAAGTAATGAATACCTAGGTTCTAACGGCAAGAAGTTTGTTATCTTCCCTGGTTCTTCTTTAGCTAAGAAACCACCAGCAGCAGTTATGAGTGCTGAGCTAGTTGAAACAAGCAGAGTGTTTGCACGAATGAATGCCGCTATTAATCCTGAGTGGGCAGAAGCACTTGCGGGAGATTTAGTAAAGAGAAGCTTTAGTGAACCGCACTGGGAGAAATCTCAAGGGTCTGTAGTTGCCTACGAGAGAGTAATGCTCTTTGGTGTTCCAATAGTGGTTTCAAGGAGAATGCAGTATTCAAGACTGGATATGAAACTCTGCCGAGAGCTATTTATCAGGCATGCTCTAGTTCAAGGGGAGTGGGATTCTAAGCAAGCTTTTGATAGAGCAAATAGAGAACTACTCGAGAGAATTGAAGAGATAGCTGAGACATCTAAGAAACCTCGATACATGCCTGATGATGAAGATGTCTTTAGGTTCTATGCAGCAAGGATTCCTCAAGAAGCAGTCTCAACTAGAAGTTTTGAGGGCTGGTGGAAGAAAGAGCAAAGAACTAACCCAGATCTTCTAACCATGACTAGAGAAGACCTACTGCCTCAAGAGACAACTGAACGTCTAGAGATCCCAACAACAGCAATGTTTGGGGAAAGTGAATACCAGCTCGAATACAAGTATCAACCAGGTGAGATTGAAGACGGTCTAACGGTTCTCATACCTATCGCTGAACTCTCAACTATCTCAAGAGATCCATTTGATTGGCTAGTCAAACAGCTAAGAGAAGACTTAATTGCTGAACTAATTAGAACTCTTCCTAAGAGCATTCGAAAGAATGTGGTCCCAGCAGCAGACTGGGCTAAGAAAGCATTGGCAACCCTTCCTGAGAACCCAACCGAACCATTGCTTGAAACAGTAGCTAAAACACTTAGAACTCTAAGCGGCACACACATGACAGCAGCAGACTTCAAGTCAGAAGAACTACCAACATCTCTGCGTATCACCTACAAACTAATTGCTGAAAACAAAGAGGTTAAAAGTGTGAGCCTTGACCTTGATGAACTGAAGCAAAAGTTTGATCCTGCGTTTGTGAAACACAAACCTGGAAACGCCAAGATACTTGCTCCGAATGTTGATGCAATAAAACTTAGAAACACGTTCATTTCAGAAGTCACCGAACTCATTAGTTCACCCACATCACAAATAACAGATGAACTAAGCAAAGAAGAGAAACTAGCTATTGTGTCTGTTGGCTATAGAAACGTCCAAGCATTCGTGGACGATGTAGTCCTAGCCGTAGTTGAAGATGAGCTTGAGAAATCTGTATCAATCGAACCAGATCCAAAAGAAATAAGGTCCGCAGCTTCTAAGCGTTTAGTTGAGGAGAGCAGAAGATGCGTTCAACTTATCGTTGAGATATCTGCTCTATCTCGCGAAGCTAGCAAGGCTATTTCTCAGATTCAGGACATAGGGCTCTTGTTTGTCCTTGCTAACCAAAAGAAGCATGTTGCTCAACTAATGACAAACAAGCTAATCAGCACAACATCAATCGCAAGAATGGACAGGCTTCCTGTCTATCTAAAAGCAAACAAGATGAGAACTATGAAACTACTTGAAGACATGGAAAGAGATAGACGTTTAGAGATTGAGTTGAACCAAGCAATCTTGTTGTTTGAAAATGCTGGAGGCTCAATACCTTTGAAAGAAGGTATGCCAGAAAACATAGTTAAAGCCCGTTGGGCATTAGAAGAATTCAGAGTGAGCTTGTTTGCTCAAAGCCTTGGAACAGTAGAACCTGTTTCTATGGAAAGAATCAAGAAGATTCTAAATTCTTAGTTGAACCAAGTGGTTGGTGAACCAAGAGACAAGAGCACTACAAATAGTGCTGTTAGCCCAAGAACAATCACAAGAATCAGAGTGATTGGTCTTGCAATAAACCATCGGAATAGCCTGTCAATGAATCCAGCATCTCTAGGGTCTTCGCTTACTGTTGTTCTCCATGAGCCTTCCAGTGAGCCATTCTTATTCAGTCTCATCTCAAAAGGAACAGTTGCGAATGGAACTATGGCTAATGCAACAGCTAAAGCAGTCTTGCCAAATCCCCATCTCTGGTTCACACCTGTAAGAGCTGCTGTTACCGCATAAC
>JBEDBW010000140.1:2375-4227 GCA_041177045.1 Actinomycetota bacterium
ACCATGGATACCACCGGCAATGCCTACAAGCGCTGGATCTAGTCCTACTGCTCTGGCAATAAGTGCTGAGATAAGCAGTGTCCAGGTAACGGCTTCTGCTTTAGCGAATACGTTGAATAGTTTCTTTGGAGTCATGGTTTCTTTCTATGGCTTTAGGTCGATTCGAATGTATCAACTTTTTCTAGAGCTCTTTCTAGAATTTAACCATGGCATGGGAACGCATCGATGGATATCGCGTTATGGATTTCGGGAACCCTGGTGAGTCAAGGGATACGCTTCTTGATTTTGTGTTCAATGGAAACAAGCGAGCAACAGCGGGGCTCTTAGAAGATTACATCCAAGACGGTGAAGAGATTGAGTCTGTTGGAGAGATTCAAGTAGTTATCGGGAGCAGCAATGAAGCTCTAGGAAAGATTCAGATCACAAGAGTCGAAGTGGTCAATTTTGATGAAGTATCGGACGAATTTGCACTTGCTGAAGCTGAAGGTGATCTAACCGGAGATGACTTTAGACGAAGCCACACAGAGTTCTGGGAATCCTGCGGCGTAAATGTGAGTAGTGACACCCAGATTGTGTGCATCTATTTCGATTTGATTGAAAAATACTAAAGCTTTATCCACTTAGTCTCATTTGGCAGCAGCTGATTGAGCTGCGAGTGGCTGGAACTAGATATCAACTCTTCTCCCTCAGGCGAGCTAATAGCCGTATCTCCAAAGTTATGAATTACAAGAACATCCATGTTTCTGAACGCTAAGACGACTTCGCTGCACAATTCTTTGACCCAATCAAATGAACCTTGCCCTAGGTCTAGTTCGCTTCTAATCTTCAGACCAGCTTTATACATCTCAAGAGTTGAGCCTGGAGTTCCTTCCTGCAGATCTCTTGAGTAGTTCTTGTAGATGTCTGGTTGAGGTAGCCATGCTTCTCCTGTTGAAGAGAAGCCATTTGATTGGTTTACTCCTGCTTCCCAAGGAAGCGGAACTCGGCAACCGTCTCTACCAACTCTTGCGCCATTAGTTCTAAAGAAAGTCGGGTCTTGTCTGTATTCATCAGAGAGAGTGGTGTGTTCAGGAAGACCTAGTTCATCACCTTGGTACAAATACATGGAGCCAGGCAGACCTAGTGTGAAGAGAGTTGCCGCTCTTGCCTTCCTAAGTCCTAGTTCAAGATCTGGTTGAGGTGCATCAGGACCAATTCCATCTGAAGCGGTAGCTCTGCCGTAATCCCCACCGAGTCTTGATGCATGTCTAATCACATCGTGATTAGAAAGCACCCAAGTGCTAGGTGCTCCTACGCTGTCGAATGCTTCGAATGATTCATTTACTGTTTTGAAGATAGATTCTGAATTCCAGAGAGCATCTAGATATCTGAAGTTAAACGTTTGATGGAATTCATCTGGTCTAACCCATAGGGCCATGAATGAAAGTGGAAGAACATATGCTTCGCCACACATCACTCGTTCACCTGGGTAGCTGTCTAAGATTTCACGCCATCTTCTAAAGATGGTGTGAACAGAATCTTGGAACCACATTGGAGGATTATCTTCACCTTCAATAAAGCCAGCTCCAGCTCTATCAACATATGGGTGATCCGGTAGTCCAACTGCTTTTGCCATTGCATGAGGTTGGTCGACACGGAATCAACGCCTCTGTCTAACCAGAACTTGAGAATCTCTTCAAAGGCTTCTTGAACTTTAGGGTTCTCCCAATTGAGATCTGGTTGGGATGAATCAAAGAGATGGCAATACCACTGTCCTTTAGAGCCATCTGGGTTAGTGGTTCTTGTCCAAGCAGGACCACCAAACATTGATACCCAGTTGTTTGGTGGCAAATCTCCATTGCCATCTTTGAAA
>JBEDBW010000141.1:0-2350 GCA_041177045.1 Actinomycetota bacterium
CCTTGAAATCCAAACCATAGTGGTGGGCAACTTTAGCTAGAACAGAACTAGAAACAATGCTGCAGGCAAGAGTTCCACTCTTAGCCTTGCTTGCAATCTCATCAGCAAGGATGAGACCCACTTGGTCTCCAGTTAGTCGTTGCCAACCAGAGGAAGTCGGTAGAGCTAGAGCAACCCTGTCGGCATCTGGGTCATTAGCAATGATTAGATCTGCATCTTGTGCTTCAGCCAGGGCCATAGCTAAATCAAGAGCACCTTTTTCTTCAGGGTTAGGAAAAGCAACTGTTGGGAAATTGCCATCAGGTTCCACTTGTTCTGGAACTGGGATTAGAGCTTCTGAACCTGATGATTTGAATAGCGGTTCAATAGCTGACCAGCCAACACCGTGCATCGGAGTGTAGACAATCTTCAGTTCAGTTCCATCTGATTTACCACCCGCGATAAGAGCACTCTTTAGGTACTCTGATCTAATCTCTGAACCAATCAATTTGTAGTCTGTTGATTTAGGTAAGGAATCAAAAGTTTGAGTTTGGGAAACCTTAGTAATTTCATCTGCAATCTGGTTATCAACCGGAGAGATGATCTGTGAACCGTTGAAATCTCCACCAAGGTAAACCTTGTAGCCGTTATCTCTAGGAGGGTTATGTGATGCGGTGACCATGATGCCAGCACTCATGTTTAGGTGCCTTGTAGCAAAAGAAACTAGAGGGGTTGGACCCATTTCATCTAGAAGTAATACTTCAATCCCCATGCCTGATAGAACTTCAGCTGAGTCCTTAGCAAATACATCGCTATTGACTCTGCCATCAAAACCAATGACAACACTTGCCTTTGAGTTTTGCTTTAGTAGATAGTTACCTAGACCTGCTGCCGTTTGAGCAACAAGAACTCTGTTCATGCGGTTAGGGCCTGCACCGAGTTCTCCGCGAAGTCCTGCCGTGCCGAACTCTAGACGAGTGTGGAATCTACTTGTCAGACCCGATACGTCATTCGTATCAATCAGTTCTTGTAATTCAGCTCTTGTTTCAGGGTCAGGATCTTGGCTAAGCCAAGCTAGTGCTTGTTCCTTTAGTTCTTGGAGAGACATCTTTAGAGTTTGGCAACAATCGAAGCTAGGAGAGCACTTATGCGAGGCTCTGCCTCTTTACCCGCTTCAAGTACTTCTTTGTGGCTAAGTGGGCTATCGCTGATACCAGCAGCCAAGTTAGTTGAAAGAGATAGTCCAAGAACTTCTAGTCCTGATTGACGTGCAGCGATAGCTTCAAGAGCTGTGGACATACCTACGATGTGTGCTCCCATAGCCTTAGCCATTTGAACTTCAGCAGGAGTTTCATAGTGCGGCCCACGGAACTGCATGTAGACACCTTCATCTAAAGATGCATCAACAGTTCTAGCAATATCTCTAAGTCGTAGTGAATACAGATCAGTTAGGTCCACAAAGTTAGCTCCTTCAATAGGGCTAGCTGAGGTGAAGTTAATGTGGTCACTGATTAATACTGGTGTGCCAGGCTTCCAAGAAGTCTTGATGCCGCCGGCACCATTAGTCAAGATCATGGTCTTTACTCCAGCTGCTGCTGCAGTTCTAACACCATGCACAACTCTTCTAACGCCGTGACCTTCGTAGTAGTGAGTTCTAGCTCCTAGAACTAGAGCGTGCTTACCTGAAGGAAGAAGAATTGAGCGAATAGTTGAGACATGTCCAACAACTTCTGATCTAGTAAATCCAGGAATGTCTGCCGCATCAATAGTTGACACAGTTTCACCGATTAGGTCTGCAGCCTTAGCCCAACCTGAACCTAGGGTAAGGGCGATATCGTGTTGGGCTATGCCTGACTTGTCAGCAATTACTTTTGCTGCTTGTTCGGCTATTTGGAAAGGATCCGCCTTTGGATCATCTAATGGATTGCTCATAGGACAATTCTAATCTTCATATCTTCCACACGATTAGGAGCGGGGCAATCTGCAACAAATAAGGCGACTATCTTGTCATTATTGACTCAGTTGCAGGTTAACTAAGGCTAATTAGGGCTTGAAATAAGAGGCGTCCTTAAGCAACTTTCTTTATCCAATATCTTCGCCATAAACCACCTTCATATTCAACTTTGTTTTCTAGAATTCCACCCTGCGACTGAATGACTTCGAATGAGCCCACGTTGTCATCAAGGCAGGTGACCAGAACTTCTGTGATCCCTAGTTGGTTTATATAGGTAAGTGACTGCTTCAAGATTTCGGTTGCGTATCCCTGTCTGCGATAGTTCGGCCTTACTCCATAGCCAATGTGGCCACCAACACTAAACAGGAAGTCGTTTAGCTCATGACGGATAGATGTTCGGCCAACAAGTTCGCCATT
>JBEDBW010000141.1:2374-2852 GCA_041177045.1 Actinomycetota bacterium
TAGTCAGCCCATGCCATACCCTCTGTGTATCCAAGAAGAAATTCAAAATTGTCAGCAGCAAGTTCTGTATGTGCTTGCAGAGCCTGTGCTTCATCTTCCACTGTCAGAGGTCTGAGTTTCATGTAACTATCTAAACACTTGGGTCATTTTTCATGCGGGACAATCTTCAAAACAGAAGAATGGACTTTTACGCAGACTACTCTTCAAATTCAATGAGCATAGTTCCAGCAGGAACTGTAGCTCCAACGGCTACGTGAATCTTCTTGATGACTACGTCTTTAGCTGCGTTCTGAGGAGATTCCATCTTCATGGCTTCAAGGACTAGAAGTTGTTGACCTGCTGCTACCTTGTCACCTTCAGCAACAGCAATCTTTACTACTGTTGCCTGCATTTGGGCAGTTAGGTGCTTGCCTGAATCAATCTGAACGTCTGTGTGTGCCTTGCGCTTAGGAGCGTGAGCCGCTGGCTTTGAGCCACC
>JBEDBW010000142.1:0-2559 GCA_041177045.1 Actinomycetota bacterium
TTATCAGCTAGCTAAGACTTGGGCAACAGATGCTGTTGCAGCTCTAGCTCCACTGCCAGATTCACCGGTCAAAGACGCTCTGCGAGTATTCGCTGAAGCCGTTGTTGACCGCAACCAGTAAAAAGGATTTGATCTAACTTGAACAAAATGCGTTTAGCAATTGTTGGTGCCGGCCCTGCCGGTATTTATGCTGCGGATCTAATCATCAAAGCTGAAAGAGACTTTGATGTGAGCATCGACTTATTTGATTTACTCCCAGCACCATACGGTTTAGTTCGCTATGGAGTTGCTCCTGATCACCCAAGAATTAAAGGAATCATCAGAGCTCTCTATGAAGTACTTGATAGAGGAGACATTCGGTTCTTTGGAAACGTAAAGTATGGAACAGACATCACTCTTGATGAACTAAAGAGTCACTACAACGCAGTTATCTTCTCAACCGGTGCAATCAAAGATGCAGAGCTAAAGATTCCTGGTGTTGAACTCGATGGTAGCTACGGTGCAGCTGATTTTGTTAACTGGTATGACGCACATCCTGATTTCCCAAGAACCTGGCCACTACATGCCAAAGAAGTCGCAGTACTAGGAAATGGAAACGTAGCCCTAGATGTTGCTCGTATCTTGGCTAAGCAACCAAAAGATCTTTTATCAACAGATATTCCAGACAATGTTTATCAAGGACTACTTACTTCTCCTGTTACTGATGTTCACGTATTCGGTAGACGCGGTCCCGCTCAGGTTAAGTTCACACCACTAGAACTTCGTGAAGCATGTGACATTGAAGGTGTTGACACCATCGTCTATGACGAAGACTTCAAATACGATGCAGGATCACAAGAAGCCATCGATACCAACAACCAGACCAGAGTTATGGTTAACACTCTTGAAAGCCACAGAGGCAAAGAGAGAACTGCAGCTACAAAGAGGCTTCACCTGCATTTCTTTAGTTCACCTAAAGAAATACTTGGTGAAGATGGAAAAGTTACTGGTCTAAGAATTGAAAGAACTGAACTAGATGGATCCGGTGGTGTTACCGGCACTGGTGAAATCAGAGAGTTCCCTGTGCAAGCTGTTTACAGAGCTATTGGTTATTTCGGTTCAGAGCTGGATTCAATTCCTTTTGATTCCAAAGCCGGAGTAATTACTAATGCTGCAGGTCGAGTATTAGATGAGAACGGTGAACACATTCCTGGTGTTTATGCAACCGGTTGGATCAAGCGTGGACCTATCGGTCTTATTGGACACACTAAGAGCGATGCTATGGAAACTATCGCCTGTGTTCTTGAGGATAAGAACACTTGGTGGCAACCAGCTCATGCTGAAGAAGATGATGTTGTTGCGCTACTCAAGTCAAAGGGTGTTCAATTCCTAGGCTGGCCTGAATGGCTAAAGATTGATGCAACTGAGAAAGCTCTTGGTGCATCTCAAGATCGTGAACGAGTGAAACTTGTTGAGCGCGAAGACTTCCTAGACGCTGCCTTCAAGAACGACTAAGGATGAGCAAGAAGACAGGTATCTCAGACAGCAGAGCAAAAACTGCTCAGTTTGCTCTAATGGTTACCTTCTTCACCCAAGGTTTTGCAACTCTGTCTTGGATGCCTCGCATCCCAGAATTCATTGAGAATCTAGAAGTCTCTAAAGAACTATGGGGAGCCATCATTGGCTTCAGCGGAGCTGGATCTCTTGTCCCTCTAATCTTCACAAGCAGACTAGTTATTCGCTTCGGAACAACTCCGATTATCAAGTACTCAAGCTTTGCCTTTGTTGCCATTCTTTTGGCAATGCCATACCCAACTCAGTGGTGGCTATTTCTTGTATTGAACTTCTTACTCTCTTTCACAATCAGCGTCTTCAACATTGCTCTGAACTCCCAAGCGGTAATGTTCCAGAAGAGAGTCGGCAAAGTACTACTGGGAAGTTTCCACGGTGCTTGGAGCGTTGGAGCAGCAGCATCAGCTGCTGTTACAGGAATTATTGCTGCCTTCACTCCACTCAAGCTTCAGATGTTCCTAATGCCTGTGCTATGCCTAGCTCTTTTCTTATGGGCTGTGAAGCATATGCTAGATCCTGCTGAAAGTGATTCAGTAGACAGAGATGTTCCACCTGAACGAATCTCATGGCTTAAGACTCCTAGGTTCCTATGGTTGTTGACTGCTGGCGCTTTCATGGGAATGTGGCCTGAACTAGTGCTTATGGACTGGTCGAGTGTTTATGGCAAAGAGGTTCTAAACCTGGATCCATCAAGAGCTGCTTGGCCTTACACAATCTTTGTTATTGCAATGATTGTTGGAAGATTCTCTATTGCCAGACTCACAGAGACCTATAACGTGCAAGACTTTCTCAAGTTGGTGGAATCTTCGGTTCTATTGCTTTAGCTCTTGCCATCTTCACATCAGCAACACTGGCTGATACGAATAGAGATTTAGGACTGCTACTGCTTTGTGTGTTCTTCGCTATTGCAGGTTTAGGTATTTCATCTAGGGTGCCAGGATTCTTTAGTGCTGCAGGAAACGTTGAAGGTCGATCTACCGCTCAAGCTCTCAGCAGAATGCTTTTGCT
>JBEDBW010000143.1:0-3626 GCA_041177045.1 Actinomycetota bacterium
AGCCTAGCCTTAGTCAATTTTTAGGAGCGACATTTGCAAGACCATGATTACTTCAAGGTCACTGGCCCAGTTGTCTTAGCTCATCGTGGTGGCTCGGCATTCACAGAGAATACGCTTGAAGCTTTTAGAGCTTCAGAGCAAGCTGGAGTCTTCAGTATTGAGACTGACGTAAGAACAACGAAAGATGGCGTTGCCATTCTCTTTCACGACGAGGATCTGTTGAGAGTTGCGGGTGTAAACAAAAAAATCTCTGAAGCCAACTACGAAGAAATCAGGACTATTCAACTTATTGGTGGAGGCAAAATACCAAGTCTTGTAGATGCATTGCAAGCACTCCCCCGAATGAGATTCAATTTGGACATCAAAGACCAGGAATCCGTTCAATCGGCTGCAGCTGCGATTGAACTAACAAAGTCGCATCAACGAGTTCTTGTCTCTAGCTTTAGTGAGAAAAGAAGAGTCGCAGCTCTAGCTCTCTTATCAAGACCCGTTGCTACTTCAGCGAGCTCGTCATTAGTGATCAGTCTTTGGCTATTCCATGCGTTAGGTCTCCCCCAGCGATTTTTCGATAAGAAGCTACATGGAATTGGAGCACTACAGATCCCTCGATCAATGTATGGAATTAAGTTTGATTCACGCTCTTTCATCTCGAAAATCAGGAAAACAGGAACTGAAGTTCATTACTGGACGATAAACAATCCACAAGAGATGTTGGAACTCACTAGACGAGGTGCAACTGGGATAGTCTCTGATGTGTCAGAGTTAGCAGTTGAAACACTGAGAAAAGCCTGAGTTCCGGAAGTATTCGCTAAATCATCCGCTAGATCAAATGGCTCAACAATCAATGCGTGGCATGCGACTAGGTTCAGAGAGCTTTGAAACTGCAGCTGGAGTAAACCTCTCTCCTAGAAACACACACAAGTATCGCTGTGCAAAAGAGCACATCTCAGAGGTCGTATTTGCTGAAGAAGCCGAAGTTCCAGCAGCGTGGAACTGTAAGTCATGTTCTCTCGAAGCAGCACTACTCGACAATGAGGGCAACCAGGCGTTTGAAACAGAACTTCCAAAAGTCCCAAGAACTCATTACGAGATGCTTCTCGAGAGAAGAACTCGAGTTGAGTTGGAAGAAATTCTTGAAGAGCGACTAGATGAACTAAAAGCTAGGAGATCTAGAGGTCAGGCAGACACAACTAACAACTAGCTTCTCCTGAATAGTCTTCTCATTCCAAACTTTGTCATGAGCACTAGAGCTTCAATCACGATTGCTCTACTCATCTTTGACTCGCCGACTTCGCGCTCGATAAATACAATCGGAACTTCCGTAACTCGTCCGCCCTGCTGAATCGTGCGATAAGCCATTTCAATCTGGAATGAATATCCCCTGGCGTTGATTGATTCCAAGTCCATGGTCTTCAGAAATGGCACGTTAAAGACTCTAAATCCGGCCGTCATGTCGTTGAGTCTTGTGCCCAACATCATCTTTGCAAATAAGTTTCCACCTTTAGACAGCCATTGCCTGTGTAGTGGCCAGTTCTCTGTGCTTCCGCCCTTTACATACCTAGAACCAATTACAAGATCATTCAATTCACTGACGGCCAATAGCTTAGGAAGATCTTCCGCTCTATGGCTGCCATCTGCGTCCATCTCAACTACGTCAGCTCCTAAACCTTGCTTCTCTTTGCGATGCATTACTGTGATCTGAGAATTAGTTGAAGCAAGTTGATCAGCAAGTTTTCCTGTGCCATCCGGGCTATCGTCATCAACAATCAGTAAGTCAACACTTTTGTTGTATTGGAATAGCTCTTGTATGGCGTGATTGATGTTGCCTGCTTCATTGAAGGTAGGCATGACAACTAATACTTTCAAGTACGTTTCGCTTTCAAACGTCTAACCAATAGTCCTACAAAAGAAATTGGAAATAGTATGAGGCTGATAGCGAATGCCAAAGGTTCCACCAAACCACCAAACATAACTGCTGGAGTGATTTCATTGCGTAAAGCAATCTCTTCAACCATTGCGCCTGGTTTGAAAGACTCAAGTTCTGTAACCACCGAGCCGTCAGCTGCGTAGATTCCTGAAACGCCAACAGTAGAAACGGCTACTACTGTACGTCCGGTCTCGATTGCACGCATTCTGGAGATTGCAGCTTGCTGAACTCCTTGTTCACTTTTGCCAAAGTCTGAGCTGTTGGTCTGAATCATGATTGCCTGCGCACCTTGTTTCACGAGATCGTGTGAGAGATAATCGAAAGCTACTTCGAAACAGATCAGTGAACCAACTTTTGTTCCACTCGGTAAGTCGAAGATCCCATCTCTAGTACCTGAACTCATGTCCCAACCAATCAAACTGATTAGATCTGGAGCAAGCGCCATAAAGAATGGTCTGTCGGGAACATACTCCCCGAACGGTACTGGTCTTATCTTGTGGTAATAATCCGCTAAACCGGTTTCAGGTAGCCAGAGATCAACTTCGTTATAGAAGTTTTCGCCTCTGAAAGTCTTAGTTCCGAACAGAAGCGGAGCTTTGAGTTCTTCAGTTACAAACTGGCTAATCTTCATCCCCGTCTCGACCATAGTGTTGGGATCAAGATCTGAGGCGTTCTCAGGCCAGACCATAAGATCCAAATCCTTGGCTTTACCAGTTGCAACAACCTTCTCATCAGATACAACTAGATGCTTTTCGAGAATGGAACCAGCAGGATTATCAGCAAACAATCCCGCATTGGCATTTCCTTGCACTGCAGCAACCTTCATAGTTCCTGCAGTGCCCGAAGCATCGAGGGTTACAACTGCTGGTGTTCCAAAGAACAGAACTGTTGCTATCGCTGTAGGGACAAGCATTCGTCCACGTTTATGTAGGCCGATTCCATGAGGTTGATGATGAACGAACCTGATTGTGAAGAGAGCTGTGATGAATACGATGAGCCAGGTAAGTCCTGCAACGTCAACGAAGTAGACCCACTTTGCTAGGTAGGTATCAACTAGGGCTAATCCGCCACGAGCCCATGGCAACCCGCCATACGGAAACACTCCAGCCACATACTCTCTGGCTGTGAAGATTGCTCCGAGAGTAAAAGCGATTACAAAGGGTTGAGCTCCACGAAGATTCAGCGTTGCAAGATAACGCCACACAACAGCTGCGATGGCTGCTGCTAGACCAAAGATGAGCGCAGAGATTAGTGATCCTGCGAACCATGGAATTGGCCCGAGGTACGTCGTTAGCCATTTCAGGAGGATTCCAAAGAACGCAAAACCTGCCAAGGTTCCAACAAGGAATGCTTTGAAGAATCCAAGTAGACGAATTGAAACAAGAATCAGAAAATAGCCGATGAAAATTCCAGGCCAGAAGTTGAATGCTGGATAGCTTAAAGCTATAAATGCTCCGCCGATAGAGCCAACTAAGGCTCTCCCCCAGATAGAGGTGGACAGCCTTAGCCAATTAATGAATAAAGTGAACACTTACTAAGCGTAATAGGAATAGGCCACTATGCCACGCTTGATCTGGTCAATAGCAGACTGGGCAGTTGCTGAGAGCTCATCTGGATTCACCTTGGAGATTTGCTCAAGAAGATCGATGGTCTGTTTACACCAGCGGATGAAGTCGCCAGCTAGCATGCCTGTTTGCTT
>JBEDBW010000144.1:0-2569 GCA_041177045.1 Actinomycetota bacterium
CTTGAACGTAAGTTCGAGAGAGACAAGAAGAGTCTTCGCGAGGTAGGAATTCGCATTGAACCAGAGATTCCTGATTGGGAAGACCAGAACAATCAAGTCAGTCGCTACAAAATCGAACGAGAAAGCTTCTCCTGGCCTAGCGCAGTGAAACTAAACGCCAGACAACTGGCACTTCTAAATCTCGCAGCAGAGGCTTGGGCTGGTGGGTCTCTTTCCTCTGAGGCTAGCCGTGGAATTACGAAGCTTAGAGCTTTGGGAGTTGTCGGCCAGTCATCAGACATCATCGGTATTTCACCAAAGATTCATACCTTTGAACCATCATTCAAGGACATTGACTTCGCAATATCGGAATCGCAAGTGATTTCTTTCGATTATCGGAATCCTAAGACCGGAGAGATCGAAACTAGAGTCCTTCAACCTTGGCTCATGAGACAAATCGCGGGAGCTTGGCTGGTACTTGGCTTTGACGAGGTGAGAGACGCTGCTAGAAACTTCATGCTCAGAAGAATCGTAAGCAAGGTCGAAGTAGTAACTGAAGGTAGAGAAGCCAGAGTGTTTGAGATGCCAGAGCAATCAGTAATAGATGCCGCAGTCAAGGATTTGGATGATCATGCCAAGTCTCAAGTAGCTGTGCTGAAAGTTGTGCAGGGCAGCGAAGCTTGGTTTAGGTACGAGCTTGATCTTGCTAGCAACAAAAAAGATCACCTGCTAAAACTCAACTATCACGACCTGTACGTTCTAGCAGAGCAACTTCGTGAATACGCTGACCAGATAGAGGTTATTGAACCACAGGAACTAGCGACGCTCGTTGAACTTGGTTTCAGAAAGGTTGCTGACTTACATGCCTGACGAAATCAAACTAGACGATACTGATCGCTTCAACCTAATGCTTGCTTTGACAGGTTTACTTGTCGACGGAGAAGAGTACACAGTTGAAGAACTTGTAGAACACTTCAAAGTGCCCAAGAAGGAAATCGTAAAAGCCGTAAAGATGATTAGCTTCACAGACCTGATGAAATCTAATCAGGATGGGTCTTATGAGGTTAACTACGACGACCTTGATGACGGATTCGTCTCAATCAAATACACCTTCCACGAGGCAATCGATGAAGTTCCTAGACTTTCATCAAGGCAGGCTTCTGCGCTTGCTGCTGGACTTGTTTATCTAAGTTCACTGCCTGGATTAGTCGATAACCAAGAGATTCAAGAACTCCAAAGAATTCTGGCCATTGATGATGGTTCCAACAAGAACAAAAGCGTGTTGATTGAAACAGGAGATCGAGATTCTGACCTTGTTGCAATCAGAGATGCTATGTCAGCAGGGGTAAGTATCACCTGTGACTATTTGAATCTAAAAGGCGAGACAACAATCGGCAGATTGCTCGAACCACTAAGAATCGACTCTCAGGGTGAAGTGATTTACTTGAGAGCTTGGTGTCCAGTCAACATGAATGTGAGATCTTTCAGACTAGATCGGATGAGAAACGCTAAGCCAACGCTCAACCCAATCAGCCAGGAAGCTAAAGTAGCGGAGCTGGTTGATGAGATTTACACAGCTGCCGAAACCGACATAGTCGTAACCCTTGAAGTTGACCCTGAGGCTTATTCACTAATCTTTGACTTCAAACCTGTTGAAGAACCTGAAGCTGTGTCCAAGAGTGTCAAAAGATTCAAGATCAAAGTTGGTGATGTTCGCAACCTTGGGCGAGTGATTGCAAGATTTGGAGGAGCTGCCCGCGTTATCTCTCCTGAGATTGCCCGCCAAAGTGTCCGTGATTTTGCTCTGAATGCTCTGGGAGAACGCTCCTCAAATACCCCTAAGGATGCCGAATAAATGCAAGACATCTGGCTTTACATCTCAATCATCATGGCCACTGGAGCCGTTACAGCCCTAGCGGTTGTTGGCATAAGACTCAGGAAGTCAGCCTTGCGAGTGAACCGTGCTCTTGATCCTCTGAAGCAGAAGGCTAAAACCCTTAAGATTGAAACAAGTGCTCTAAAACGCTCTAGGAAGTGCTCTAAAACGCTCTAGGTTGGATAGACAGCGTAGGCTTGAAGGCACAAGCACCAAAGACCGTAATCCGAATCAGTAAGGTTTGATCAATGCGTTTAGAAGGCTGGCACCTAGGCTTCATCATTCTTGTTGTCCTCATTATTTGGGGAGCTCCAAAGCTTCCAACTTTTGCTAAGAGTCTTGGCGAGTCAATGCGTATTTTCCGCAAGGAAATGAAGCAGCTTGGTGACGAGCGCGACGAGGACAAGAAGGCTAGTTCTGAGAAAGAACAACCTAAAAAAGACTAATGGCTCTTCGCCGCAACCCCGATAAGAGAATGAAACTCTCGGGGCACCTCCGAGAATTACGAAAAAGACTATTTCGATCTGCATTTGCCATACTCGCTGGGACCATCATCGGCTGGGAGTTGTTCGATTTCGTCTTCAAGGAACTGCAGAAACCAATCATCCGAGTTGCTCAAGAAGCTAATGTAAACGCCACCGTGAACTTTGGTTCCGTCGTGTCCGCTTTTGATTTACATTTCCAAGTCGCATTCTTCATCGGTCTGTTTATCAC
>JBEDBW010000145.1:0-3890 GCA_041177045.1 Actinomycetota bacterium
GTTCCTAAGAGATTTGTCAGAGTCGAATCTAAGCCTGTTGCCATAGAACCAAAAATGTCTGCAGAATCCGTAATTCTGCCAGATTACTTAGTTGATGCACTCAAGAGTAATTCGAGAATCTACTTTCAGCCGCGACTCTTCGACGGTGGCGCGTTATCTGATTGGGCGACCAACTTTGTTGCAGCTTGTCATGCGGAGCTAATCCAAGGAAAGAGTTCACTTGTGGTGTTGCCTGACTACGCAGAACTGGCAAAATTCGAACGTGCGCTCACACAGCTTGGTCTTGTAGACATCGCTACCAGGCATTCAAGTGCAGACACTGGTTCAGTTCGTTACGCAAACCATTTAAGGTCGATTGGTTCAGTCTCGATCAACTATGGTCTGCGCAGTGCAGCTTTCTCTCCAGCTAAAAATCTGGGAATCATTATTCTCTGGGATGATGGTGACGAATCGCACATTGAGCAGTCATCTCCTTACTGGAATTCACGAGAGGTTCTCCTGCAGCGCGCTGAATTGGAGAAAGTAAAGATTGTTTTGGCGTCTCACTCGCCAAGCACTGAAGTTATCCGTCTTGTTGAAATCAATCATCTTGCACCTCTTATTAGTGAGATAGATGAATCTTCCGTCGTGGTGACGGAACTAACGGATCGCTTAGACTCACAAACCTTTGCGTTGATTAGCAATACTCTCAAGGAAGGAAAACCAGTTCTAGTTCAAATCGCGAATGCTGGATGGGCGAGCGCATTAGTTTGTGTTGGTTGCAAAGAACTTAGAACTTGTTCAAACTGTTCTTCCTCTATCTGGGTGGACCCTTCCGGGAAAATGAGATGCAGGTCTTGTAAGTCAAACATTGAGCCAACCGCTTGCACTTGTGGCAAAACATCTACTCGACCGACCAAGCTCGGTGCATCTGCCTTCACTAGTCAAATGGTTCGAAGTTTTCCCGATGCGAATGTTGTGCATTCCAATGGTGAGAACCGCCTCCTGAACGTAAAGAGTGGGCCTCTATTAGTGGTGGCAACACCTGGGGCTGAGCCAGAGGTTGAAGGAGGCTACGCCTGTGTAGTTCTAGCCGATGCTCCAAGCATGGTTGGTTCACCGAGGCTTAGAGCTTTGGAACAGAGTCTTGGGAAGTGGGCGAATGCTATTTCGCTAGCTAACAAGTCTGCCTCAATTGTTTTTACTGGATTAAAAGGGGACTTGGCAGAACATATGAAGAAGCTAAGTTTCTACAATGCTGTAGCCGAGGATTTCCATGATCGAAACGATCTTGGATTACCTCCAGTAACTCGCATAGCGTCGATTACATCTACTAACCAAACTGATCACCAACGACTTGTTGAACTTGTCAGAAGTAAATTGGACTCAGACAAGGTCAGGGAATTAGGTGTTGTTCAAGAGAACACCTTGGTTCTTGATTATTCCTATTCAATTGGCTTAGAGCTAGCGGACTTACTGAAAGATTTGACCCTGAAGCTCTCTGCAACGAGCAAGACCAAGAAACCTGGTGAACGCGTTTATCGCATAAACATGGATGATGGCAAAGTAATCTAGAAGGCGATGAGAATACTTTTTGCTGGAACTCCTTCAACTGCGGCTGATGTCCTTGAAGGACTTATCTCATCAGGTCACGAGATCGTCGCTGTTCTAACTCGAGAAGATTCTCCAGTGGGGCGAAAGAAGGTTCTCACTCCATCTGCTGTTGCTGAGGTTGCTCTGGCTCATGGCTTGCCAACTATCAAGGCCAACAAAGTCAGTTCGGCAGTGTTAGCTGAAATCTCGCAGTACCAGATCGATTTGGCCATTGTCGTGGCATACGGAGTAATCCTTCGAAGAGAAGCACTGGATGCTATTCCTAATGGATGGTTAAATCTTCACTTCAGCAAACTTCCTCGTTGGCGTGGGGCAGCACCTGTCCAACATGCTATTTGGTCGGGCGATAAGGAAACAGCCGTAACTCTATTCAAAATAGAGGAGGGGCTTGATACCGGACCTGTTTTAGGCTTATACCGGACCTGTTTTAGGCTTGGCCGAGTCCGTCATCGAACCAGATGAAACCTCTGGAGAGCTTCTCAAGCGTCTTAGTTCTATTGGCGTTACATTACTCAATCAAGAGTTACCTAGGCTTTACGCTGGTTCATTCAATTTGTCGCAGCAGCAGGGTTCAGTAACCCTAGCTCCAAAGATTCAACGCGTTGACGCTCGAATCAACTTCACCTCCACCTCTAAGGAAGTTGAGAATTTAGTCAGAGCTATGAATCCAGAGCCAATGGCTTGGTGCGAACTAGACGGAGACCCTCTACGGGTTTTGCGAGCACGATCAGTACAAGGATCTTTCGCCCTAGCACCTGGTGAAGTTCTGCTAAGACACCAATGACAGCTAAGTCATGGATGAACGGGCAATCGACAAGAGTGGTTCTTAAGTGAGAGTTCCGATTTCATCCAGAAGTGTAGCGCTCGATCTATTGAACAAAGTAACATTCGAGGACAGCTACGCCAATCTAGTTATGCCATCTCTTTTAGAGGAGGCCAAACTGAACACAAGAGATTCTGCTTTAGCTCAGGAGTTGGCATTCTCAACAATTAGGTGGCAACTTACTTATGATTTCATTTTGGGGCAGGTAAGTTCTCGGCCTGTAAACGAGATAGATGCTGTAGTTCTGAATGCACTTCGTCTGGGTTGCCATCAACTACTCAAGATGCGAACTCCTCCACACGCTGCAATAAATGAAACAGTTAACCTAATTAGGGCAGTTGTCGGTGAGAAAGCGGTTGGCTTCGCCAACGGATGCTTGCGCAGGGTAAGTGAGAAGTCGTTCGATCAATGGATTGACCTTGCAGAGCAGAAAGCGAAGTCAAAGACTGAATTCCTTTCAATCCAATACAGCCATCCTGAATGGATCGTTAGAGCGCTAACTCAATCTCTAACCGTTGACGGAATGGCTGATCAGATTGAAGATCTTCTTGCAACCGATAACCATCCAGCTTTTGTCAATCTTGTGGCACTTCCTGGTCTATCTAACGTTTCCGATTTCACAGATGAACACGTGAGAGCAAACACGTTTAGTCCATTCGGATTCTCAATTGAGTCCGGTAATCCAGGCGACATAGTAGAGGTTAGAACGGGACTTGCACGAGTACAGGACGAAGGATCTCAAATAGCCGCAATGGCATTGGTGGCTTTCAAAGATGTTGAGCCTAACGAGAAGTGGCTCGACATGTGCGCTGGCCCTGGCGGCAAGGCGGCGTTACTAGCAGCTCTAGCCAGCGAGTCTAAGGCTCATCTGGTTGCAAACGAAGTGCAGGAGCATAGAGCGAAGCTTGTGGCTAATGCTCTCCGACCATTTAGAGATGTTGAAGTGAGTGTTACAGACGGAAGAACCATTGGAGATCTTCAGCCTGAGGCCTATGACCGAATCATTGTTGACGCCCCTTGCAGTGGTTTAGGTGCCCTAAGGAGACGCCCTGAAGCGCGTTGGAGAAAGTCCTCGGAGGACTTGAAGACCCTTACCCAGCTGCAATTCGAGCTTCTTGAAAGCGCAAGTAAGGCTTTGAAGAAAGGTGGCTCGTTGCTCTATGTGACATGTTCGCCTCATTTATCTGAGACAACAGCAATCATTGACAAGGCTCAAAGGGTCCTGGGATTGAAGGTTTTGGACCTTACAACCCAGCTAAACAGCAAGATTATGGATAACACTTTGCCAACTGGGCGAAAGACAGTTCAGCTTTATACCCACCGTGACAACACAGATTGCATGTTCATGGCCATGCTCACTAAGGACTAGTAGGGAATAGGCTTAACCAATGACAATGAGAATTCAACCGAGCATCCTTAGCGCTGACTTCGTCAATTTCGAAAGCGAGTTTTCGACTATATCGGCAGCGGATGG
>JBEDBW010000146.1:0-3294 GCA_041177045.1 Actinomycetota bacterium
GTAGTTAGACCTGGGAACTTGTCTGACTTTGACCATTCGAACTTTCCACCATCAACAATTGCACCAGCAACTACTGTTCCATGACCCCCAAGGAACTTGGTAGCAGAGTGAATAACAATGTCTGCTCCATGCTCAAGTGGCTTCACTAGGTAAGGAGTAGCAACTGTGTTGTCCACGATTAGTGGAACACCAGCTGCGTGAGCTGCATCAGCAACTTTCTGAATGTCTAGGATGTTGACCTTAGGGTTACCGATGGTTTCTGCGAAGAATGCTTTGGTATTAGGTCTAACTGCAGCAGCCCAAGCAGCTGCATCGTCCTGGTCTTCAACGAAAGTAGTTTCAATACCTAGCTTTGGCAATGTGTACTTGAAGAGGTTGTAGGTTCCACCGTAGATAGATGAAGAAGAAACAATGTGATCTCCAGCTTGAGCAATGTTTAGGATTGCAAAAGTTTCAGCTGCCTGACCAGAAGCTAGCAAGAGAGCTGCTGTTCCACCTTCAAGTGCTGCGATTCTCTTCTCAGCAACATCTTGGGTTGGGTTCATGATTCTGGTGTAGATGTTTCCGAACTCAGCAAGCCCAAACAGGTTAGCTGCGTGCTCAGATGAGTTGAAGACGTAGGCAGTGGTGTTATAGATAGGTGTTACCACTGCGTTAGTGGTTGGATCTGGGGTTGCTCCAGCGTGAATCTGTGCTGTTTCAAAGCCCCATTCAGAAGGTTGGTTGCTCATAGTGTTCGCTTTCGTTGGTTGATGTGAAGTGTGTCTCTAGGGTAAGTAGTAACTGGTTTTAGACCAAGCTAGGTCTGAAACTTTATGTAACTTTTGTTTACCTGGACTTCATCGGCCAGAAAGTGATTACTTGGCAGCAGCCTCATCAAGGGTGTCAAAGGCTAGGGCTGCTAGAAGAGCAGCACCATCGGCTAGCACTCCTTCATCAAACTTAGCCTTATTACTGTGGTTGGCTTCACGCTCTGCTGGGGTAGTGCCAGGGTAGGCAGCACCTAGGAATATGAATGCTCCAGGGATAACCTCAACGATGCTTGCATAGTCTTCACCACCTGGGATTGGCTGATCCATCGTGATGTAGCGAGCATCACCAAATAGTTCCTTGGTCACACGCTCTACACGGTCAACTGCAGCATGGTCATTAATAAGCACCTTGGTTGCAGGTGTGAATTCAATTTCGGCTTCTAATTCAAACGCAGCAGCCATGTTCTTGATGAATGCAGGAATCAA
Organism: Actinomycetota bacterium; assembly: GCA_041177045.1. Lineage (GTDB taxonomy): Bacteria > Actinomycetota > Actinomycetes > Actinomycetales > Microbacteriaceae > Rhodoluna. Next base: position 1,239 of record JBEDBW010000146.1, read on the forward strand.
GGTTCGGGTATCTTCGAAGCCCTTCTTTGAGAAGGATCGAACAGTTGCTCCAAAGCTCACTGACTCAGGAACGATGTTGGTGGTGTGGTCATTACCTGCCTTGATCCAACCAACGTTTAGAACGATTGGGTCTAGAGCATCAAAGTTCTTAGCAATGTAAGACTGAAGTGAACTTAGGATCTCAATCATTCCTGTGATTGGGTCTTTAGCAGCCCAAGGCATTGAGCCGTGACCACCCTTGCCCTTTAGGGTTACCAGAATGTCTCCAGCAGAAGCCATTAAGGTTCCCTTGCGAGATAGGAATAGCCCTGGTTCAGGAATCGAGAATACGTGCAGACCAAATGCTGCAATAGGCATTTCACCAGATGCTAGGTGCATGTCTTGTGAAAGCATCACACCGGCTCCATCATGACCTTCTTCACCAGGTTGGAAGAACATCACTACATTTCCCTTTAGTTGGTCTTTGTTCTCTGCAATAAGTTGAGCAGCACCTATACCAATTGCCATATGTAGGTCATGTCCGCAGGCGTGCATGTAGCCGTTAGTTGAAGCAAAATCCAGACCAGTATCTTCTTCAACTGCTAGAGCATCCATGTCTGCTCTCAATAGAACTGTTGGGCCAGGCTGGGATCCTCGAATAACAACTGCAGCAGCTGTCATGTCCTTACCTAAAGTAACTTCACCAAGACCTTCAACTTCCTTCAAGACAATAGCCAAAGTCTTAGGTAGGTCTAGACCGCCTTCAACTTCCTTCAAGACAATAGCCAAAGTCTTAGGTAGGTCTAGACCGAACTCAGGCACCTGGTGCAAAGCACGTCTTATCGAGACAAGGTTTTCCTGCTTAGCATTCGCTTGGCTTTTGAGCGTGTTCTGGTCCATGGTTTCTTCTTTCCTGAGGTGCTTCTATCTTGGCACTTTTTGAAAGAAATTTATCCTTGAGTTGAGCTAGTTCTCCGAAGGTTCGAATCGGAGGATGTCACCTGGCTGGCAGTCAAGCTCTCGACAGAGTGCTTCTAAGGTAGAGAACCTAATTGCCTTACCTCGGTTGCTTTTTAGAACAAAGAGGTTTGCTTGAGTAATCCCAATGAGATCTGCCAGTTGGGCAACAGTCAAACCCTTTGCTTTACGTTGAGACTCGAAGTCAACAAAGATAGCCATTAGATGACACTCTCTAATTCAAGATTCTGCTCGATGGCTCGCTTCAATGCACCTAACAGAGACAGAGTCACAAAACCCACAGCTGCCGAGAGGATGGTTGCACCTAGAAGCCCAATTGCCAAAATTGGTGGCATTGTGTTTTGCTGCCCAAGCCACAAAAAGAGAGCTATGAACGATCCTGCAAAGAGAAACAAGCTGATTGTCAGAAGTGCTACCCACTTCTCATTTGCTGGAACAAACAAACGATGTTTCTTGATTCGCCACAGCAGGAAACTCACAAATCCAAGAATCAACTGGGCGGTCACGATGATGGCACTAAGAAGAACTTGGATGGCAATATCATCACCAGAGTATTCCTCATAGCTTTTGGACAACTCAGTGCTGAGAACCGGAACGATGACAAGTAGCATCAAGAAACCCAGCAGGATCAGGAACGCCAAGAGGGCGATTGCGATAGTCGTTGGAACGCTTCTCTTCATAAGGATCTATTCCTTTCAATAAATTGAAATTAGTGTATTGTTTTACGATACACTGAGAAACGATAGTTTTGTGTCATTTACAGAAAGGTATCTCATGAAAAGATTCAAGACCATTTATCTGACGCTAATAGCTGGCTTTCCCATTGAAGGCAGCCCAGCAAGCTATTGCACTGGAAGTAGGGGATTATTTTGAGACTTCAAGCCTGGAACTTTGTGATTATGCACCTCACTGCATGGACCCTAATCGTCCAAGGAAGAGCTCTAACTTGGATAAGTAGTGATGCGACATTACTTGGAGTTGTGGCAACCTGCTTCTCGGTTTTGATAGCGGTGTGTACTTTTGGCTTTTTAGTTCGTTTCATTCAAAACGCTCTTTCTCGGAAAACCGCAATGACCTTGAGACAGTCACTTTTTAACTC
>JBEDBW010000147.1:0-2632 GCA_041177045.1 Actinomycetota bacterium
TCAATGTTGCGCTGAATGTATTCGGCTTCAAGTGTTCTTTCGTTTGGAACTACCTGGAATGTCTGAACGATGCCAGGCCATACTCCACCTAGAACAACAGCAAGAACCAGCATTAGAGAAGTACCTAGGATTGCCAGTCTCCACTTAGCGATTACAGCAACTGCTAGATAAATGATGGCAACTACAAAAGCAATTGCAGTAAGAATCTGCGCAGCAGGAATACTTGCATTCACGTCAGAGTATGTTGCACCAGTGAATAGACCTGCAGAGCTTGTTAGGGTTTCGTACTGGCCCAGCCAAATAGTTGCTCCAAGTAGGGCCATGAAAACAGATGCCAAAACTGAAATCTGAACACGAGCAGTCTTTGAGAAAGATGACTGCTTGCCGTTGAACTTAATTCCTCCGTAAACCAGGTGGAACAAGATAACTGGGATCAGAGCTAGGAAAGTCACGACCATTAGGTAAGAAACCAAAAGGATGTAGAAGGGAAGATCAAACAGATAGAAGCTCACGTCCAGGTTGAACTGTGGGTCTGTTACACCTGATGCAGTGCTGTTGAAAAACAGAACAACGGACTGCCAATCAGAACTTTGAGAAGAACCAACAAAGATTCCAATCGCAATAGGAACAATCAATAGAAGTCTCTTGCGAAGACGATCCAGCACCTGTCGATATTCAGTTAGGTCTCTTCCGAAGAAGTCATTACCTGTGACATAGATAGGTCTCAATCTCCAGGCGAGATAAATGTTTACCCACACGACCACTGCAGCAAATAGAGCGGTTATTGCAAAGACCGCTACTTGAGCCCAGATCTGAGTAGTGAACACAGATAGGAAGCCAAGTTGATCGAACCACAACACATCTGTGTAGACACTTGATCCGCTAACTAGTGCAACTGCCAAGACAGCGACAATACCGATTGATATTGCTAGAGGCGCTCGCTTGCGTAGGTCTGCTGCGTTAATCTGACTCATTGTTTTTCCTTAGCTGTTATTTGTTGTGTGCAAGATTGAAGCTTGTCGATGCCCTTGTTGCTAGCAATCGCTTTTACTGCCTCAAGTGAATCCTGAATTGTTGAAACCTTTATAACTGTAAGTCCATCAGGGATGTTTCCAACTACCTGATCACAGTTTTCACTAGGAGCTAAGAACCACTCAACTCCAGCCCTTTGAGCTCCATACATCTTTTGCTTGACTCCTCCGACTGGACCAATCTGTCCATCAGGAGTGATAGTTCCAGTTCCTGCAATTCTCTTGCCGCCAGTTAGTTCTCCTGGAGTTAACTTGTCGTAGATTGCCAATGCAAGGACTTGCCCTGCACTTGGTCCACCGACATTTCCAACTTTGACATCAATAGGGAATGGGAAAGTTGGGACAGTCTGAACGTAAATACCCATGCGCCATTTACCATCGATTAGCTTAGGTAGAACACTAAGTGAGAGCGTCTTACCATCTCTGATTACTTCGAGTTCAACTGGTCTTTCACCTTTGGTTTCAGCAACAAGTTTCTGCACTTGAGTCAGCCCTGTTGCCTTTTCGCCTTGAATAGAAACAAGGGTGTCCGCGGCTTTCAGAATTCCTCCGGCAGGACCCTTCTTTTCAACCATGGTCACTTTAATTACTGCAGTGTATGGAATATCCAAAAGATTTAAGGCAGCAGCTTTTGCATTGGCTTGAGAATCCAACATCATCATATCTGCCTCATCGCTGAGCCTCTTATCGTCCCAACCCTCAGGGTAAATATCTGTGATCTTCACAACAGTCAAAGCGCTATCCAACTGAGCAAGACCAACTTCAAGCCAAGAAGCTCCCTTAGTTGAGTTGCCTCTCATGGTAACGGTGAGCATGTCTAGATCACCTGAAACTGGATAGGTCTTTTGCTCAGAAATAGAAATCATCGGCTCACCGTTAATCTCGGACAGCAAGTTGTAGACAGGAACGGCGTTGGAGCAACGACTAGAAAGAGGCCACCACCGACAATTGCGGCTGTGGTCAGCCAACTAAATACTCTCCCCAAAGGGAATCTTCTCCGAGGCTTTACATCATTAGACATCATTGTCTTCAGCCTAAACGAGCCCTCTGACTGACAGGGCCATCTTCAGGAAGTTCTAGGCTTTCAGGCCCCACACAGCAACGCTTATGGCGAACAAACACCAAGTTGACTACAGGGATATGGAGTTTGAGAGAAATTGCCTTTAGCGTTGATACTAAGAGGACACATGAGCGAAGACAATCAAAACGGACTACCTGACCCAGAAGAACTAAGACGTATCTGGGAGGAAATGCTTAGCCAAGGGTTTGACCCAGAGGCTCTAGCTCAGGCTGCTGGTTTTGATGGCACACCCGAGTCCCTGCAGAAACTCTTCTCCAACATTCAAGGTGCATTTCTAATTCCTAATCCCCCAACGGAAGGATCAGGAGTCAATTGGCAAGCTGCGGCTCAAGGAGCTAAAGAGCTAGCCAAGGTCGGAGCAACATCTGTTGATGACAAGGGCAGAAGAGAACTCAGCGAGGCTATTGGTATTGCAAACCTGTGGCTCAATGAGGCAACGAGCATTTCGGAAGTAATTCTTGAGCCTAAACTTCTGAGCCGAACTTTGTGGGTAGATGATGCCCTACCGCTTTTCAAACTT
>JBEDBW010000148.1:0-2803 GCA_041177045.1 Actinomycetota bacterium
CATATTGTTTGTGATTCCTGGTCAGTGGAATGGTAACTCGGGTCAGATTAATCCAATGGGTGTAATTCTTATTCTGGGCCTACTTATGATTCCTGCACAGAGTCTCTCTGTAAGTTTTGCATCCAAGCTGAGTAAAGAAGTTCAGCTGAAAGAATCAGCACCTACTGCTTAATTGCGATAGTTGACCCTGCAATTTGAAAGTGAGCAACAAATGAAAAAGCCAAGCATTTTCGCAGAAATTAGAAATGCACGAGTTGAACGCATTCTGGAAGCCAAGCAGAGTCGCCTCCTGACTTCACCTTGGATGCGAAGAACCCTCAGCCTGGTTGCAATCATTTCAAGTTATGCAGTCATGGCAACATTGCTTATTCCAACTCCATACACAATCAGCAAAACCAATCGAATCTATAACGACTACGAGGCAATTCAAGGCAACTGGATATACGAAGTTAGAGACACCACTCAAGGCTTTGCAATTCTGCTTTTGATCTGGAGTTTCTTTCTGCTTCGCATTTCAATGCGAAGAGTTACCTTACTTCCGAACGAGTATTTGGATGAACTTCAGATTACAAACCGAGACTGGGCATTCAAAAGTGGTTACCTTGTCGTGAGAAGAATCGGTCTCGGAATTGCCATAATCTTTGCATTCCTAGCAACTTTTGGAAATGAAATGGTGAGTTTCTCTGCAGGGAACGGACCAACAGTTAAGGCCTGGAGAGCTTTTGAAAGGTACTTGTCAGATCTAAGCACTGCGGATCCATTCGGATTTTATTTCAAGGCCTTCCTGTTGCTAGCTTTTGTTGCCTACTCATTCCCAATCATTCTCTTGGCATGGAGAGAAGCTAGATTCCGCGAAGCAATTCCAGAGGTTAATGAAGAAAAGGAATTAAGCCCAAGGGAAAAGACCGCCAATTTCTATTTCAAGGTAATCAAATGGATCGTCATTTTCTTAGCGGCAGTTGCATCTCTTTATACGAGCCCCAGTGCTCATTGCTTTAGCGCCAGTGCTTAGCTTCCTTCTAATCCCTATCTTCTATTGGGTCATACCCGGAGCTCTTGTGCTATTTGTTTGGGCTTCTATCACTACCGCCAAGGGAATCATTTTGGCTAAGAGAACCGGACTTGCTAGTGAGCAACACAAGCGTTGGGCAAACATCTCAACTGCGTTTCTGACGGTTACTCTAGCGCTGGGACTGCTTGTTGGCACGACTCTGGTTACGGGTGTGATGAATCTAGTTTCAGAGTTCTTTCCAGGGATCCCAATTTTGCTAATGGCCGTTCTTGCAGGCCTGTTGATGATTCCAGCTCAAGCACTGTCAATGACCTTCTATGCAAAGTTGAAGACCAAATAGTAGCCGAATTTTAGCCCCACGCTATCCCAGGCTGGATTAGTGGGGAACTTAGTGGGAAACTACAACAAGACAACTCTGAATCGAAAGCCCAGCCTTGAAAGCTCGAAGACACAAAGTAATTGCGATAGTTATGGCTACGCACTTTCCCCAGGCTCTGGCTATGGTCGTATTCACCGTATTGCAGGGTTATGTATTGGGGGTCAAGGACACCGGACTGCTGTATTTGTTTTTGGCTGCGGTCAGTGGGCAGGCGTTCATCGGTTGGTCTAATGACTACATAGATGCGGATCTGGATAAGTCTTTGGGGAACAACCAAACCGGTCGTGAGAGATCAGCTGCCAAAGAGTGACCTAGTAATTCCAATGATCGTAAGCCTAGTTGTCGTGGTTCCAACATCATTTCTTGCTGGTGGGCTTACTGGAGGCATTGCTCACCTAGTTGCTGTAGCGAGTGCCTTTGTATACAACAGGTATCTGTGTAGGACTAGTTTCTCTTGGCTGCCATATGCAATATCCTTTGGAGCTTATCCGCTATTCCTTGCACAGAGTGCGTCTCGAGAGTTTTACCCAACCACAGGTTTATATTTCATCTGCGCGCTTATAGGCGTCATCATTCACCTACTCAATGCCTTGCCTGATATTGAAATTGATCGCAAAGCAGGTCTTGGGGGAGTTGCAGTTTCTCTGGGAAGGGCAAAGTCTCTAGTGCTGGTTGGCGTGATAGTTGTTTTAGTGATTGCCATTTCCAGCTCTGAGCTGAATCAGATTTCATTCTTCGAAGAATAGGCAACCAGAGCTCTAAACAAGCGCCTTGAGCTTCAGTAGTGCGCCTAAAAGGTATGCTCTTTTCATGACTAATTTAGACCGCCCTGAAATTGAACCAATGCTTGAGCCAGCACCTAAGGTGCTGACCACTAAAGACATGATTGTTGGAGATGGAGCAGAAGCTCCTGCTAACTCTGTAGTGAATGTTCACTACCTAGGTGTTGACTACGAAACCGGCGAAGAATTTGATTCTTCATGGGGTCGCGGTGAGTCCATCGAATTCCCACTCAACCAACTGATCAAAGGTTGGCAAGAAGGTATCCCAGGAATGAAGGTAGGCGGCAGAAGAATGCTGATCTGCCCACCAGAGATGGCTTATGGCCCTGCAGGTGGAGGACATCGTCTTTCAGGCAGAACCCTTGTTTTTGTTATCGATTTGCTTGGAGTTAAATAAGTAGTTTTTTGCGTTAGAAACCCCCTTCGTTTGAAGGGGGTTTCTTCGTTCAAAGGCTCCTTCAGGTTCAGGCGATACGATTGGTGAAGACCGATTTCAAGGGGAATTATGTCAGGCAAGATCTCAGTTGAGCGCAAAGTGCTCAGGTCTGACATCCAAGCACTCAGAGCTTTAGCCATAACTACGGTCGTCATCTTCCACCTATGGCCAGGAAGGTTACCTGGAGGCTTTGT
>JBEDBW010000149.1:0-2647 GCA_041177045.1 Actinomycetota bacterium
GTCTATTCAGTAGAAAAACAGAACAAGCTGTAATTGAAAGCAACCGAGCAAAGTTCACAGTATCAAGATTGTTTGATGGCACCTCTTCTCAAGGCTCTAGGAACTTAGAGCAAGCTCTTCAAGAAGTCGTTCCGGAACTTGAGTCAATCGGTATTTCTCAAACAAGACAGGTTGCCTTTCTACATTCCGAGGGTCAATCAAATCCAAACAACCTATCTAGTCCAACCTCGGTTGGTATTGATTTGAACTTGATTACCGAAGACTTTAGGTCTGTTGTAATAAGTGAAGACGAACTGCAAACAAGAACTGTTCAGATCTCCAGAGCAGGAGAGTCCACTCCAGCTATTTTGATAGGTCAGAAGTTCACACTTCCTGGTGGGCACAGATACGAGTTGTACCTGGTCTATGACATGTATAACGAGCAGCAGACCTTGTTGTTTGTCCAGAGAACCCTAGTCCTCGGTGGTTTTGTAACCCTGATGATTATTGGTTTCTTCTCCTTCTTGGTTACCAGTTGGCTGGTTCGACCTGTTCAAGAAGCTGCTGATGCCAGTGAGCTTTTAGCCAATGGTGATCTAGATAGAAGATTGGCTGTTCGTGGAACAGATGTAGCGGCTGTTCTCGCCACCTCCTTCAACCACATGGCTGACAGCCTTCAAGAGAAGATAACTGCCATGGGACAGCTATCGACCATGCAGCAGAGATTCGTATCTGATGTCTCTCATGAGCTACGAACACCGCTAACCACCATGAAACTTGCTGCTGACTATCTCAATGACAACAAAGAGGGTCTACCTCCTTTCACAGAGCGTTCAATAGTGAACCTGCATGGTCAAATGGATCGCTTTGACATGCTTTTAGCTGATCTACTGGAAATCTCTAGGTATGACGCTGAAGGTGTGGAGCCTATGTTTGAGGTTCACGACCTCAATGGAATTGTTGGAGTTTGCCTAACAGCCATTCAGCCTTTTGCTGACTCAAAGAATGTTTATCTAGAGGCAGACATTCCATCTGGTGCTGTGCAGTGTGAAGTTGACTCTAGACGTATTGAATCTGCTCACTAATGCAATTGAGCATGGTGAAGGAAAGCCAGTTTTGATTAGGGTTGCCCAAAACGATAGAGCAGTTGCAGTTAGCGTTACTGACCAGGGAATTGGAATGACCCAAGAAGAACTCGCTCAAGCCTTTGACAGATTCTGGAGAGCAGACCCATCTAGAAAGCGAACTACCGGAGGCACTGGTCTTGGTCTTGCTATCTCTTATGAGGATGCGCAGCTTCACCTAGGAAAACTAGAAGTTGCAGCAGAACCAGGCATAGGGGCTTGCTTTAGATTAACTCTGCCAAAGCGCCACGACATCACAGATATCGAATCACCTCTACCTCTGGCTGTTTTGAAGCGATAGTTTTCAACAGTTCTTCATAAACACATTTCTCAGCTGCAAGTTAGCTCGATACTTTTCTGATGTTCAATCTACTCAACGTCATACTGCCAACACCTTGCGTGATCTGTTCAAAACTAGGAGCACCGCTTTGTAGGTTATGTAGCGAGAGCTTTGATCTGAGATTTAGGCAGATTGATTTATCAGGCGTGAGAGGTTTTGCTATTTCGGACTACAGCGCTGAAGCTTCATCAATAATCAACAACTTGAAGGAGAAGGGGATTACATCACTAACCCCATCGATTGCAAAGTTTGCTAAACAGCACTGGCCAGAAGAACTCACTTATGCAATCTTGGTTCCCGTGCCTTCATCACTTGCAAACTCGAAAAAGAGAGGCTTCTCACACACGACTCTTATCGCCAGGGCAATGGCAAGACAAATGACAAACCTAAGCACCCGAGAGTTATTGAAGTCAACCAATAAAAGACAGGATCAGGTGGGCCTAAGCCCCAACCAGAGGCTTGAGAACATGCGAGGGGCATTTAGAGCACAGATTAGAGGCTTTGACCCTAAAGGCAGACCTTTGGTGCTGGTAGACGATGTTCTTACCTCAGGGGCCACTATGACGGAGGCGATTACCTGCCTACAACGCTCTGGGCTTGAGATTGCCAGTTTCTTTGTATTTGCTAGGGCTGGGGAGCTAAAGCCCAGTGTTTATAAGGGGGAAAGGGATGCCTTTACCCAGTCTAAGATGGACTAGAACCCCCTAAATAGCGTTTGGAGTTAACCTTGGCATCAATAGTTGATCGTCTGTTGCGAGCTGGCGAGGGCAAAATCCTTGCCAAGTTGAAGGCAATAGTTACTCAAGTAAACGGCCTAGAAGAGTCATTTCTTGCTCTTACTGACGAAGACCTACTCCACGAGACTGCTTCTCTGAGAGAGCGTTACGTCGCTGGGGAAACTCTCGATGATCTACTTCCAGAAGCATTCGCTGCAGTTCGTGAAGCATCAAGAAGAACTCTTGGTATGCGTCACTTCGATGTTCAGCTCATGGGTGGAGCGGCCCTTCACATGGGTAACATCGCTGAAATGAAAACTGGTGAAGGTAAAACTCTTGTTGCTACCTTGCCTGCTTATCTAAACGCTATTGCTGGACGAGGCGTCCACTGTTGCCATTGAGGTTTCAGCTCAAGCACTTACTCAGCTAAGAGTTGATGGACTGAAGTTTGATGTTGCTGGATTTACAAACCTGAGCCACGATCACTT
>JBEDBW010000150.1:0-3021 GCA_041177045.1 Actinomycetota bacterium
GAGAATCAGAGTTCGCTCAGGCCAAGTTCTCAAGTTATACATACTTGGCAATGAACCAAACTTCTTTATAGATTCAACTATTAATCTCCAGAAAGTTGGCTTCTGACCTTTAGGTCCTGAAGCCATAATGCTCTCCATGATCCCCATGAAACCTGAGCCTCTTCCATATCTAACAGGCTCAACATGTGTGTGTTCATTAGGGAACACACTTGATGTTATGGAAGAACCTTTAGAGAAATCAATCTCTTTACCCTTAGCAACAACACCAAGTAGAGACTCACTATTGGTTCGACTCAAAGAGCCCAGTGTTGAACTAATGCCCTGCAGATTACCCTTACTTCTTACTTTGTGTAGAAGCTTTGCACTACCTAAAGCACCAGCAGCAATGATTACCTGATCTGCTGTGTAGACATTCTTCTTTACCCAACCAGTAGAAGATGAATGCCGTGCCTGTATCTCATAGCCTGACTCTGAGTCAATAATGTCGGTAACTGTGGTGTTAGCAACAACCTGAGCACCTATCTGCTCAGCTAGATAAAGGTAGTTCTTCACCAGTGTGTTCTTCGCTCCATGCCTACAACCAGTCATACATTCACCACAGTTAATGCAGCCAGTTCGCTTAGGTCCTACCCCACCAAAGTAAGGATCTTCAACTTCCTTACCTGGCTCACCAAAGTGAATACCGAGAGGAGCCATCTGGAAGGTATCTCCATAGCCCAACTTGTCAGCAGCCTTCTTGAGCTCTAAATGCTCCTTTTCCCAATCACACATATTCGCCCAAGAACCAGTCTTGAAGAAAGTAGTTGGTGGACGATACAAAGTATTTGCATAAACCAGAGAGCCTCCGCCAACTCCAGCTCCTGACATGACCATTACATTTCTTAGTAGGTCAATTCTCTGGATACCTTTTAGCCCAAGTCGAGGAAAGAACAAGAACTTCTTCAGATTGAAGGAAGTCTTAGCAAAATCAGTGTCTTTGAAACGAGCACCAGCTTCTATTACTAGAACCTTGTAACCCTTTTCAGTAAGACGAAGGGCTGAGATGGAACCGCCAAAACCAGAGCCAACGATGATCACATCGTAGTGATTACCTTTAGAGCTCGACATCGTGCCTCTTGTCTATGTGTTTAGAACTACGGGTCTTTCGTGTGCAATCCAGCTGGAAACCTTAGTAAAGCCCATCTTTTCATAAACTCTAAGGGCATTGGAAGCATTTTGGGTGTCAACACCTAGTTCGGCATGAACGTAGCCCCGTTTAGAGAAGTGAGCCAGAGCTGTTGCAAGAAGAAGTTGACCTAGGCCTTTATCTCGATGTTGCTTGAGAACACCAAGGTGCGCCACAAATCCTCTCGAATCAAATGCGTCCATATCATCAGTCCTGATAAAGCCAGCCGGTTCAGAATCAACATCCAATAGGAAAACACCATCGGCAGGAATAAACTCATCGGCTTGAATTCTCTTTAGCCAAGTATCAAAGTCCTTAGGCGTAAAACCAAAGTTGTCTGCAAAGGACTGCTGGTAAACCATATGCCAATCTTTGAGATTATCCATGTTGCTAAGGTCTACTGTCCTGACGCTTACACCCTCAGGCAGAGTTGGATTCTCTAGATTAGGTAGCACTTGTGCTCGAAGTGAGTTGTAATAGCGGATTACCTTGAACTCTCTTGACTCTAGATGCTTTAGGTTCTCCTTATGATTTTCATTAATTTCTATTTGAAAAGTGAAATCTGGATACTTCGAATAAGCATCAGCAATCAACCAATCAAGTAGTAAGGGATATCTGCTATCTCCTGCTCTAACAGAAAGTGTGAGCTCTAGTTCTTTCGCAGACAAATCTGGATGAAGATTTCCAACACCAAACACCATCGAATCTTCAGTGTCGCTAAACAGCCAAGTTGGCGATGGATCACCTGGGCTATCAATTATCTGCTTGGCAATATCCAAACCAAATACCCCATGAGCTGGATCTACTTCCATGATTTCAGAATTGAGGATCTCCAACACCAACGGTGCATCTTCTATGTTGGCCTTGCGAATGAACATTATTTACTAAGGGTGTCTGAGTGGACTTGCTGGTAGACGTTCCTGCGAAACCCACTTCTCCTGGTAACCAGTAGATGAGTTCATTAGATCTAGGAAAGGCTTCGCATCAAACTCTTCAGGGCCCATGACTCCAACACCATCCCAAACACCGGTTGCTAGAAGTTCTAGAGCAATTAGTGGGTTGAAAGCTGTTTGAGCAACAACAGCCTGCTTCAATAGCTGCCATTGTCACAGCGTTGTCAGCTACGTGATATAGATAGGTAGCTCTAGGCATTCCATCCTTACCCTTACCTGTAACTAGAACACCAGCACAGGTCTTACCTGTCATGCGTGGACCAATGGTTGCTGGATCTGGAAGAACAGAGACAACTACATCTCTAGGAGCAACTTCAACTGGTCCCTGAGCTGAACGAACACGAACAGGAGCGGTTGAATCAAGTCCAAGCAAGTGTAGGGTCTTTAGAACTCCGATGAAGTCAGAACCTAGTCCAAACTTGAAAGTAACTCTGCCAACATCCATAGTTCTTGGAAGCATGGTTACTTCTTCGTGCTCAACATTCACACACTCAACAGCACCGATACCTTCAGGGAATTCAAAGATCTCTGGCTCACTGAAAGGCTCTGTTGTGAACCAACCCTTTTTCTTTTCAAACAAAGTAGGTGGGTTTAGACATTCTTCAATTGTTGTCCAGATAGAAAATGATGGAGCAAAGATTTCATTTCCTGCATCATCAGTAACACTTAGGTTTCCACCATCTTTAACTGAGACTTCATCAATCTCGCTGAATAGGTGATCAGCTGCATATCTAGCAAAGATATTGCTGAGCCCTGGCTCAACACCGATACCGACTAGAGCGAGCTTCCCAGCTCTCTCCCATTGCTCGTGAAGAGCGTATTGTGAATCACCTAGTTTGATTCCAGTCTTGTGGAATGGATCTGCTTCGTTCTTTTCACTAAGGCTTAGAGCCATGTCTAGAT
>JBEDBW010000151.1:0-3146 GCA_041177045.1 Actinomycetota bacterium
ATTGACCTTGGCGGCGTAGACGGCTTGGTCCACGTGTCAGAGCTTTCTTGGAAGCATATTGAGCACGCGTCAGAAGTCGTCGAGATCGGTCAAGAAGTAACTGTAGAGGTTTTGGAAGTTGACCAAGAGCGTGAGAGGGTTTCACTTTCCCTGAAGGCAACTCAAGAGGACCCATGGCAAGTATTTGCTAGAACTCATTCGATTGGCCAATACGCACCTGGCAAGGTGACCAAGCTTGTTCCATTCGGTGCTTTCGTTCGTGTTGCTGATGGAATCGAAGGACTTGTTCACATCTCTGAGCTTTCCACGAAGCACATCGAATTGGCTGAGCAGGTTGTGTCTGCAAACCAAGACGTCTTCGTCAAGGTCATTGACATTGACCTTGAGAGACGAAGAATCTCACTTTCCTTGAAGCAGGCGCTTGAAGAAGTTAATCCAGAGGGTAAGGACTTCAACCCAGCACTTTATGGAATGTACGCAGAGTACGACGAGAAGGGTGACTACAAGTACCCGGATGGCTTCGACCCTGCTACAAGCGAATGGCAATCTGGCCACGAAGAGGCCAGGGCCAAGTGGGAGAAGGAATACTCCGAAGCCAACGCTCGCTGGGCAGAACACAAGAAGCAGGTCGCTGTTGCTAACAAGCTTGCTGCATCCTTGCCAGATGCACCTGCCCCTAGCCAAACACCTGTTGAGTCAAGTAGTTCTGCAGAAGAATCAGCAGGCACACTCCAGGCACACTCTCCGACGATCATTCACTCGGTGCTTTGCGTGACAAGCTTGCGGACAAAGAATAGAAGAAAAGCAGTTTTTGAATCGGGGCCTGGATATTCCAGAGTCCCGTTTCGAGCTTTATAGGATGGGTTAATGTATCTCGTCGGACTAACAGGTGGCATAGCTTCTGGTAAGTCCTATGTCGCAAGCTTGTTGGGGGAGCTTGGTGCAAGCACCGTCGATGCAGATCAGGTTGCCAGGGAGGTTGTTGTTCCTGGGTCTACCGGTCTCGTGCAAGTTGTTGGTGCGTTTGGCTTTGAGATTCTGCTGCCAAGCGGTGAACTGGACCGCATCAAATTGGGAAATATCGTGTTTGCCGATGCTGAGAAGAGAATTGAGCTTGAGAAGATCCTGCATCCTTTGATAAAGGAGCGGACAACCAAATTATTTAGCGAGCAAGTTTCGGACATCGTCGTCTATGCCGTGCCGCTTTTGGTTGAAGCCAATGTTGATTACCCCTTCGACGCCATCATCACAGTTGAAGCCGGTGTTGAGAATCAGGTAGCCAGACTAATGAACTCTCGACAGATGGCCGAAGCCGACGCCAGGGCGCGAATTGGAGCCCAAACAAGCTCAGCTGAGCGCAGGGCAAGGGCAAACTACGTTATTGATAGCTCTGGAACAAAGGAGCAAACGAGGCTTCAAGTCGCTGAGGTTTGGACAAAATTACTCGAGGCAGCAAAGGCGAAGGGTTAGCGTGCAGCGAACTAGATCCTTTACGCCCTTCAAGGTGGAAAGCGATTTCAAACCCTCAGGCGACCAACCAACGGCAATTGCTGATTTGGTCCGTCGAATAAACGCGGGTGAAAAGGACGTTGTCTTGCTCGGGGCAACCGGAACAGGTAAGTCTGCAACAACGGCTTGGCTTATTGAAGCCCTTCAACGCCCAACTCTAGTCATGGCACACAACAAGACTCTTGCCGCACAGCTAGTAACGGAGCTTCGGCAGATGTTTCCAAATAACGCAGTTGAGTACTTCGTTAGCTACTACGACTACTACCAGCCGCATCAACGAGGAAGTTGAGCGGCTTCGCTATTCAGCCACCATGAGCCTACTGTCCAGACGAGATGTAATCGTAGTATCCACCGTTTCCTGCATCTACGGGCTAGGTGCCCCAAGGGAGTACTTGGACCAATCAATTCCACTTCAAGTTGGTCAAAAAATTGATAGAGATGAGCTCATCAGAGAGTTCGTCAAAATCCAGTATCAGCGCAACGACATTGATTTCTCCAGAGGCAACTTCCGCGTTAAGGGCGACACCATTGAAATAATCCCCGTTTACGATGAGTTTGCAACGCGAGTCGAGTTCTTTGGGGACGAAATTGAAGCGATCTACTCGCTACACCCGTTGACGGGTGATGTCCTAAAGAAACTTGACTCTGTTGGGATTTTTCCTGCCAGTCACTATGTAGCCTCTCCGGTGCAGATGGGGCGTGCCATTGAAGAGATCGAAAACGAACTAGCTGCAAGACTGCGCGAGTTTGAATCAGCCGGAAAGTTGCTCGAAGCCCAGCGAATCAAGATGAGAACAAACTTTGACCTAGAGATGATTCGAGAGCTCGGTTTTTGCTCAGGGATCGAGAACTACTCGAGGCACATCGATGGTAGAGCTGCGGGGGAACCACCATCTTGTCTACTTGATTATTTCCCAGAGGATTTCCTAACAGTAATTGACGAATCGCACGCCACAGTGCCGCAAATTGGTGCTATGTACGAAGGCGACTCTTCTAGAAAACGAACCTTGGTTGAACACGGCTTTAGGCTGCCATCTGCGCTTGACAATAGGCCCCTGCGCTGGAGCGAGTTCCAACAGCGAGTCGGTCAGACTGTATATCTCTCAGCAACACCAGGAAAGTATGAGCTTGCTGCTGCCGATGGTGTGGTCGAGCAGATAATCAGGCCTACTGGTTTAGTAGACCCAAAAATTGTGCTCAAGCCAACCAAGGGTCAAATTGATGACTTGCTTGAGGAGATTCGATTAAGGGCAGCTAAGAATGAGCGTGTTCTAGTGACCACTCTCACTAAGAAGATGTCAGAAGAACTTACCGACTTCCTATCTGAAGCCGGCGTGAAAGTAAGATACCTGCATTCTGATGTCGATACTCTCAAACGAGTAGAACTTCTTAGGCAGCTTCGCCAAGGTGTTTTCGATGTCTTAGTTGGAATCAACTTGCTGCGTGAGGGTCTAGATCTTCCAGAGGTGTCCCTGGTTGCAATACTCGATGCAGATAAGGAGGGCTTCTTGAGATCAGCGACTTCTTTGGTGCAAACAATTGGTAGGGCTGCACGAAACATCAATGGTGAGGTTCACATGTATGGCGATAACCTCACAGAGTCCATGCGTAAGGCAATCGATGAGACCACCAGAAGG
>JBEDBW010000152.1:0-2799 GCA_041177045.1 Actinomycetota bacterium
AAATACCTTGGCTTGAATCTGTAACAAGACAAGAAATCTTTCAGATAGCAGAAACCATGGGAATCAAGACCAGGTTTGAGCATGCAATCCCTGAAGAACTAGTCGGTCTTGAACTATGGATTCTCTCCTCCCTTCAAGGAATCAGAACAGTGAAGAGCTGGATAGGAGTAAGCAAAAGCTTCCCTCAAAGCCAGCATGTCTCTGCTTTTGAGAAAAGAATGAAGCTACTGGCAAGTGCTTTGCCTTAAAGACTGAAAAGATAGACGCATGTGTGGAAGAACAGTTGTTGCTAGATCAATGGGTGAACTAGTCACACTCTTTGACATTGATGATGTCATTGGAGAACAACCTGGCATTACCTATAACAACCCGCCGTCACTTCCTGCCTCAATAATTGTTGACCGAGTATTGAAAGATAACGAAGGTGAACATGGTGGTGAACTTAGAAGACAAGTTCACTCAGCTAGATGGGGTCTAGTTCCTAAGAACTCTCAGGGACCTGCGAACACTCCCCTGCACAACAACGCAAGAATTGAAACTGTTCTTCAGAAACCTACCTTTAGAAACTCAGTACTTAGACAGCACTGCGTAATGCCAGTATCTGGTTACTACGAATGGCAGATCAAAGAAGACGGTTCTAAGCAACCTTTCTATATCAATGCTGGTGACCAGGGAATGCTTGCTCTAGCTGGCATCTATGACTGGTGGTTAGATCCTTCGAAGAAACCAGATGATCCTTCAAGGTGGCTTCTATCCTTTGCAATCCTGACTAAAGACGCAGCAGCACCTCTAGCTCCTATATGGCTGAGTGGTTAGACCCAGACAACCTAGAAGATGCAGAACACACCACGCCAGATCTTCTAAAGGAACTCTCAGACGAGTCCGACAGGGTTGCGGCAGAAGTTGAATTCTGGCCAGTAGGAGCTGAGGCAGGCAATGTCCGAAACAACTCTTCAAGCCTGATAGCTCCATTAGCCTGACAATTCACCTAATCCAAGAGCTGTTCAACTAGTGGCAGATAGCCTGATTGTTAGACTGACGAATATGCGAAGGAAAACAACGGAAAGACTTCTAGAACTATCTTCTGGAATCATGCGTTCAACCCTGATAGTCGCATTCGTGCTTGCATCACTGTTTAGCACTTCTCAGGTCTCCCATGCTTCTGTATCCGACTCCAATGCTCCGCAAAGCCAAAACACTGGGCTAAACGATTTCTCCGATCACATTCCTACTGAGAACGAAAGCAAGATTGGCATCGCCAATACTGAAGCAACCTACACTCTCGCTGACATCGCAATACACAACACTCAAGCTGACTGCTGGACTTTGGTATTCGACAAGGTTTACAACATCACTACATACATCAAGAACTAGCTCCATTTCAAAGATTTGTGGAAAGGATGGCACATCCATCTTTGACAACAAGCATGGTGGATCTTCATCTCAAGCACTCATTCTCTCCACCTACAAAATAGGAGTTCTAGCTAAGCCTGTTGTGAAAACCTGTACCGCAGGAAACTTCTACAGTGATGCCTTATCCAATTGCACACCTGCACCTAAAGGCTATTTTGTAACCGCAACATCTTCATCAGCTGGAGTCTCCTCGGCAACAGCATGTCCCGCAGGTTACACAACCTTAGCCACTGGTTCAAAACAGTCTTCTGATTGCTATAAGCCAATGGCTCAAACCATACCTCAATTCAGTGCTCCTAAGACTATTAAGTACAAAGCAGTTAGCTACCTTCCGATAACAACCAACACAAGTGCAAATGCCACTGCAAAAGCCACAGGCCCTTGCACAGTTCAAGCTGTGAATGTTGTTACCACGGTCAAAGGCAAGAAGGTAACAACCAGGAAACTGAAAGTTACTGCTTCCACAAAGGCTGGCACCTGCAAGATCACTCTTACTTCCCCAGCTAAAGACAAGTACCTAGGTTTGACTAAGACTGTCCAGATCAAAGTGAGTAAGTCTGGGAAGTAGACGGCCAACTTAAACACGATTTCCTTTTGAATTCAGGGTACTCAGTCATGTTTGCTCTAGCTGGAATAAACTTTGGCCGTTCGATACAAAGATTCGCCATTGATTGTTCCCGTTCGATAACTCGAACAAAGCATGAACTGTCAAAAGTCTTTCTCAGAAGTAGACTGCAGTCATGTCAGAAAGAGATACTTTAAGCGTACTTAGGAACTTCGTAGATAGCCGAGACTGGGGGCAATTTCACTCCATTGAGAACCTAGCAAAAAGCATCTCTATAGAGGCGGCTGAATTACTAGAGGTATTTCAATGGGGAGATGAATTGAGCAGAGAAAAATCAATTGAGGAGCTCGCAGATGTGCTAACTTATTGCTACCTATTGGCAGATAAATTTCAAGTTTCCCCTGAAGAAATCATATTAGACAAGCTCGAAAAGACTTCAGCAAAGTATCCAGTTGAGAAATCTAAAGGAATTAGTACAAAATATGACAAACTTTGAGATCAGAAGATTTGAATTCAATCTTGATGAAATCTCACGACAGTCGCTTCTGGAACCAAAAATCAAGAATTGGCCGATTGTGTACACCATTTCGGATTCGGCCCGAATTTATGTTGGTGAGTCAACATGTGCTGTCAAGCGACTCGGGCAGCATAAACGGAATCCAGCTAAGTCAAAGTTGGAAGTCGCCCAAGTTATCCTTCATGAGAGATTCAATATTTCTGCAACCAAAGATTTGGAAGCTCGATTGATCAATTACTTTCATGGCGATAATAAATATGCTGTACAAAACGAAGCACCAGGGCTTCGAGATGCTGCATATTAT
>JBEDBW010000153.1:0-1466 GCA_041177045.1 Actinomycetota bacterium
TCCTTCGATCAGTAATTCAGGCATGCCATAGGTCCAAGTGCCAGCGTGTGGGCTCTTGTAGAACTTCTCAAATTCTTCTGCTGACTCAAGTCTGAAATCAGCTCCGCAATCTAGAACCAAAACATCTTCTTCTAACCAGGTTGCAACTTCAGCTGACTTGGTGTGTGGAAGAGCAAGGAAGACAACATCATGTCCCAAAAGATTCTCTTGATTGTTTTCAATAAAAACTAATTCTGAATACTTGTTCAACTCAGGATTCAAAGAACCTAGTGTTTCTCCAACACTTGAGTTACCTGTCACAGTAACAAGTTCGATGTTTGGGTGATTAGCCAACAGTCTTGCCAGTTCGCCACCAACGTAGCCACTTGCTCCTGCTATCGCAGCCCTAATTTTCATGAGTTCTCCTTAGAGAATCTTTAGGCTCTAATTGTTGCGCCGAATTTGGCATTAGCTGCTGAGACGGCATTGTCTCTAGCTTGGCTTGCCTCTAACTGGGTCAAGGTTCTATCGCTCGCTCTAAATCTCAGAGAGAAAGTGAGTGACTTCTTTCCCTCTTCAAGATTTGCTCCACGGTAGTCATCAACCAAACTGATTTCTTCTAAGAGTTCCCCTGCTGCTTGAGAAAGCACTTCCAAAACCTTTCCTGCAGGAATCTCTAGATCAAGAACCAAAGATAAATCCTGTGTGGCTGCTGGATATGTTTCAACAGCACCTGCCTGAATTAGTTCAGGAGCGTTAGCAAAGAGAACCTCAAGGTTCATCTGCAATACGGCAATCTGTCTAGGTAGGTCATTAGCTAGGGCAAGCTCAGGATGTAATTCACCTGCGAACCCAACTGATACATCGGTTCCCTTGATCTTTAGTTCCGCTGTTCTACCTGGGTGGAAACCTTTAGGAGTGCTCTGCTCAAGATCAAGGTCAACCCCAACAGCGTGGGCAGCGATACGAGCGGCTTGAATAGCATCGGCAAAGCCTGCCTTGCTAGCCTTTCGTCCTACCTGCTCAGCAATTCTGTTTCCAACGAATAGCGCACCTAGAGAAAGTGGTTGATGAGGAACGCTATTGTGCAGTGCCTCTAAGTCCTTGGCACTTGGCAATTGAGTTCCATTTGGAAGTGAAACAGCCTTATTTGATTTGGCTGGCTTGAACACTAAACCAACTTCATAAATTGCCAGGTCAGTAAGTGTTCTAGAAACGTTTCTCTTAGCTGCATCAATCAAACCAGGCAGAATGCTCAAACGCATTTCATTTACGTCTTCTTGCATTGCGTTAGCAAGAACTACTCTTGCTGCACCGTCTTCAAAGAAGTAAGAGTTCTGTTCTGCTTTGAGGAACGGGTAAGTCAACACTTCAACGTGACCTGTTGCTGAGAGTTGATTCAAAACTGCTCTACGCATCTTCTGTGACTTAGTTAGCCCCTTACCTGGAGGAGCAACTGGTAGGCGTGAAGGAATTCGGTAATAACC
>JBEDBW010000153.1:1496-2532 GCA_041177045.1 Actinomycetota bacterium
TCAACAAGGTCAGTCTTGTGTGAAATATCTGGTCGCCAGCTCGGCACGATAACTTCAAATCCACCATCAACTGTTGCAACAACACATCCGATTTCTTTCAGAGTGTTTGTGATTTCATCCGCAGTATATTCAACACCGGTTAGCTCTGAAGCGAATGTGGCAGGTAAGAAAACAGTTGAAGGGTTAGCTGAGTTGTCCACAAATGTTCCAAGTGAATCGGCCTTAGCTCCGGCTAATTCTTCTAGAAGTGCAATCGCTCTTGCTGCTGCAAATTCAGCAACCTTAGGGTCAACTCCTCTTTCAAATCTCTTTGACGCTTCACTTGGAAGCTTGTGACGACGAGCAGATCGAGCAATAGAAACTCCATCGAAGTTTGCTGACTCAATTAGAACTGAAGTTGTTGAACTGCTGACCTCGGTGCTTGCTCCACCCATAACACCGGCAATACCGATTGCTGCAGAGGTGTCAGCGATAACAAGATCTTCTGTATGGAGTGTACGTTCTTGCCCATCAAGGGTCTTTAGGGTCTCCCCTGACTTCGCACGTCTAACAGTTATTGAGCCATTGAGTTTTGAAGCGTCATAGGCATGTAGTGGTTGACCCATTTCCAACATCACGTAGTTAGTGATGTCAACAACAATTGAGATAGATCTCATGCCAGCAAGTTTTAGTCGAGAAACCATCCATGCCGGTGTTGCTGCAGTTGCGTTCACATTGCTTGCACTTCTAACTACAAACTTGCTTGAACCAACGTTGCCTCTAATAGGAGCGTTGTCCTTGATCTCAACTTTGAAGCCTTCACCGTGGACAGGCTTAACTGAATCGATAGGGTCGGTGAACTTAGCTCCAGTTGCGTGAGCAAACTCTCTAGCAATACCCCTGATTGAGAAGCAGTAGCCGCGATCTGGAGTTACGTTGACTTCAGCTGCTACATCATCAAGCCCCAGTAGAGCAAGGGCATCAGTTCCAACCTCAGGATCAAGCCCAAGTGTTACCAGGCGAAGAATCCCCTCGTGGTCATCGCTAATACCTAGTT
>JBEDBW010000154.1:0-1245 GCA_041177045.1 Actinomycetota bacterium
AACGATGCAGTTCAGTTCGCTAGAGACACCAGACCCGTCTGGGAAGAAGGGGAGGAGGAGTAAATGTCACAGCACGTACTATCTCTTCTAGTAGAAGACCGTCCAGGTCTACTAACTCGCGTAGCGGGTCTATTCGCTCGTCGTGGATTCAACATTGAGTCTCTAGCTGTAGGAACTACTGAAGTTGAAGGACTATCTCGTATCACTGTTGTGGTCAGCGTTGAAGGTCTTCCTTTGGAGCAGGTGACTAAGCAGCTAAACAAGTTGATCAACGTAATCAAGGTTGTTGAACTAGAGCCTGAGACTACCGTCCAGCGCGATCACATGCTTATCAAGGTGAAAACCGATGCTTCAACCAGATCTCAGGTGCTAGAAGCGGTAACCTTATTCCGTGCTCGCGTCATCGATGTTGTGAGCGATTCTTTAATCATTGAAGTCACTGGCGAAACAGCAAAACTTCAAGCATTTCTTAAAGTTCTCGAACCTTTCGGCATCAAGGAATTGGTGCAGTCAGGTGTATTGGCTATTGGGCGAGGTTCAAAGTCAATTTCCGAGAAGATTCTGAAGTAATTTCAAAAACACAAAACAAGGAGAAAACAAATGGCTGAAATCTTTTACGACAAAGATGCCGATCTATCGCTAATCCAGGCAAAGAAGGTAGCTGTAATTGGTTACGGTTCTCAGGGACACGCACACTCACTAAACCTGAAGGATTCAGGCGTTGATGTTGTTGTTGGTCTTAAAGAAGGATCTGCAAGCAAGGCAAAAGCAGAGCAAGCAGGACTTAAGGTTCTAAGCGTTGCAGAGGCAGCTCAGTGGGCAGATGTAATCATGATTCTTGCACCAGACCCTCGTCAGAGAGACATCTATGCAAACGAGATTGCTCCTAACCTAACTGCAGGTAAGGCACTTGTCTTTGGTCACGGATTCTCAATCCGTTACGGATTCATCAAGCCACCAGCAGATGTTGATGTATTCCTAGTTGATCTAGCTCTTTCCTACTCAAAAGCTATTGGTGGAACCAGAGCTGGAACTATCAAGACAACTTTCACTGAAGAAACAGAAACTGACCTATTCGGTGAGCAGGCTGTTCTATGTGGTGGAGCATCACAGTTGGTTCAGTACGGTTTCGAAACTCTTATCGAAGCTGGTTACCAGCCAGAGGTTGCTTACTTCGAAGTTCTTCACGAACTAAAGCTAATTGTTGACCTTATGTATGAAGGTGGAATTGCTAAGCAGCGTTGG
>JBEDBW010000154.1:1252-3418 GCA_041177045.1 Actinomycetota bacterium
CGATTACATCTCAGGACCAAGAGTTATTGGCCCAGAGGTTAAAGAGCGTATGCGCGATGTTCTAACTGACATTCAGGATGGAACATTTGCTAACCGTTTCGTTGCTGACCAGGATGCAGGAGCTCCAGAGTTCCTAGCTCTTAGAGCAAAGGGTGAGGCTCACCCAATTGAAGCAGTTGGCCGTAGCCTACGTAAGCTCTTCTCTTGGATCAAGAACTCAGATGATTACGAAGAGGGCAAAGCAGCTCGCTAAAGATTTACAAGATAAAGCCCTCGTCACTAGACGGGGGCTTTTCTTCTTAAGCGATGAGTTGGTAAACCTCTTCGATGATGCCCGAAGCATATTGCTTCTCATCAGTGAGCTTGAAGTTGTCATAAATGGAATCATTTTCAAAGGCAGGTGTCCCATCGCCTAATGCTTCAGGACAGACAAACAGTCTCATGGTGGTGATTAGCTTTGCATCTAAGAGTTGTCTGACCACATCAGCTCCACCCATCACAAATAGTCTGCCTGGGTGGTTCTCTTGAATTAGTTCAACTACTCGTTCTATTTCACCTCCGGTGAAATAGATGTTCTCCTGGACTACGTTTTCGTAGAGTTCTGGGATATGGGTGAGGACATAGGTGGGGAGTGGCCTAGGCCCTTGAACGCCACTTTCGATCTCAAAGTCAAAGGTTGCTCTTCCCTGCAGGATTGCTGATGAGGTGCTTACTAGGTTGAAATAGCCGTAGTCTTCGCCTGAAGATAGGTACTTCTCAGCCCAAGACATACAGTAAAAGACTAGTCATGGCTTGGGTAAGATTGAAGCACGCTTCGCTGTGGCAGCAAACATCCAACCCAACTAACTTCGAGGATCTTTACCTTGGCTAAACCAATTGTTCTTATTGCTGAAGAGCTTTCACCTGCAACCGTTGAAGCTCTAGGGCCAGACTTTGAAGTGCGTAATGTTGATGGCACTGACCGCAAGGCTCTTCTAGAAGCTCTTGCTACCGCTAATGCAATCTTGGTTAGATCAGCTACTCAGGTTGATGAGGAAGCAATTGCAGCAGCTCCTAATCTGAAGGTTATTGCTCGTGCAGGTGTTGGTCTAGACAACGTAGATATCAAAGCAGCTACCAATGCAGGTGTCATGGTTGTGAATGCTCCAACCTCAAACGTTATTTCAGCAGCTGAACTAGCTATTGCCCACATCTTCTCTCTAGCTCGTTTTGTGCCAGATGCTAACGCATCTCTAAAGTCAGGTAAGTGGCAGAGATCTAAGTTCACCGGTATTGAACTTTATGAAAAGACCATCGGAATTGTTGGTCTTGGTCGTATTGGAACTCTGGTTGCTCAAAGACTTAGTGGCTTTGGCACAACTCTTATTGGTTATGACCCTTATGTAACTCAGGTAAGAGCAGAGCAGATGGGTGTTGAACTAGTTTCTCTAGAAGATCTAATGAAGAGATCTGACTTCATTACTATTCATATCCCTAAGACTCCAGAAACTACTGGGCTTATCAGCACAGAAGAGTTTGCAATTGCTAAACCAAACCTTCGAATTGTTAACGCATCTCGCGGTGGCATCATCGACGAAGATGCTCTTTATGCTGCATTGAAGTCAAACCGTATTGCTGGAGCAGGACTAGACGTATTCGTCAATGAGCCACCAACAGGTTCACCCCTTCTAGAACTAGAAAACATTATTGTCACTCCTCACCTAGGAGCTTCTACTGATGAAGCTCAGGAGAAGGCCGGTATCTCTGTTGCCAAGAGCGTAAGACTTGCTCTTGCAGGAGATCTAGTTCCTGATGCTGTGAACGTTGCAGGTGGAATTATTGATGCTGCTGTTAGACCTGGTATTTCACTCATGGAAAACATGGGTCAGCTGTTGTTTGCTATTTCAGGGGGGAACGTAAGTTCAATTGAAGTTGAAGTAAGAGGAGAGATTGCATCTCTTGATGTATCTGTTCTAAAGCTTGCTGGTCTAAAGGGCTTCTATCAGAACGCTGTTACTGAGCAAGTGTCTTATGTGAATGCACCTCTGATGGCTGAATCTAGGGGAGTAGAAGTAAAGCTCTCTGTTGATTCAAACAGCGATGAATACAGAAATGTCACAACCATTAGAGCAGTTCTAGCTGATGGAACAACATCTTCTGTTTCAGGAACAGTTATTGGGCCTAAGC
>JBEDBW010000155.1:0-2506 GCA_041177045.1 Actinomycetota bacterium
CAAGGAATTGTTGAAAGTTACATCTCTTACTTACGCAAGAAAATCGATCCTCTAAGCAAGAATCAACTTATCCACACAAAACGTGGTGTTGGTTACATGTTCCGCACATTCAAGAACGAAGAGTAAATGCCTAGATCAGCCCCAGAACCTAACTTTCTAAGTAAGCTGTGGGGTCGAATCTCACTTAGAACAAGACTTACCGCTTTGTCGGTAAGCATTGTTGCTGTTCTTTTGGGTGTGAGTTTGTTTGGAACAGTTGCTGTTCTGAGAACCTATCTTCAGCAGAACACCGACAGGCAGATTACTCAAGCAGCTCTAAAGCTTGCTAATGAAGATCCGCTTACTGTCAACGAAAGAATAAACGCTGGACTTGTAACGGTTCCTCCCCTACCTGGAGATTATTACATCGCTTTCCTAGACCCTCAGGGTCGTATCTATATCGGTATGGTCGGTTCACCGATCCGCGAGGGTGATGTTCCAAATCTTTCAGAATTCAACGTTTTAGCCGTTGAAGCAACACAGGGACTTCCTTTCTCAGCTGATATCACCATCGGAGATCCAGGCCAGAACAAAGAACCTGAGGAATGGCGCTTTGTTGCTATTGCTCAAGAGTCTCTTGCTGGATCTGTTGTGGTTGGTATTCCAATGGAACAAAGCCAAGGCATTATCAACCAGTACCGCTCCATTGCCTTCGGCTTCAGTGGTGTTCTATTGCTCATCAGCGGTTTCGCATTGTGGCTAACCATTTCCTCAGCGCTTAGGCCACTGAGAGAAGTTTCAGCAGCAGCTGATGCTGTGAGACAAGGAAAGTTCGATAGACGTCTTCCTAATGTTGAGGGTAAGACAGAAATAGCCCGATTGAACAACTCCCTAAATGAGATGCTCGGGTCTATTGAAGATTCCATCCAGTCTCGAAACAAAACTGTTGTTCGAATGCGTCAATTCGTATCGGATGCAAGTTGTTCGCATGCGTCAATTTGTTTCTGATGCTAGCCATGAGCTTAGAACTCCCCTGGTAACCCTTAGAGGATATGCGGAGCTCTATAGAAAAGGTGCTTTCAAGTCCAAGGCTCAGGTCGATGATGCTATGTCTCGCATTGAGAGTGAAGCAATCAGAATGTCTTCCCTTGTTGAATCACTATTGGCACTGGCTCGTCTAGACGAAGATGCGAAACTACAGATTTCTAGAGGTGATTTAGGAGCTGTCGCAAAAGAGGTAATCAGAAACGTTTCTGCTGGATTCCCGAAAACCAAAATCTCTTTGACCGACCTAAAAGGCGAACCACTAAAGGGTTCAGTCGAAGCTGCTTTTGACCAGCCAGGCATTATCCAGGTTCTGACTAACCTACTAGCCAACGCTTGCAATTTTGCAGGAGATAAGGACATTGAAGTTTCTCTTGGTAACCAAGAAGAGAAGACAGTCATCAAGGTTATTGACCACGGTGAAGGTATTCCTAAGCAACTCAGAACCAAAGTCTTTGAACGTTTCTATAGAAGTGATAACTCTCGAAACAGAGATACCGGTGGTTCTGGTCTTGGACTAGCAATTGCTAAGAGTATCGTTCAGGCACATATGGGAACTCTTGTTGCTGAAGAGACTAAAGGTGGCGGAGCTACCTTCAAGATCACTTTGCCTAACTAGTTATCCCCAACTCATCAGAGTTACACACAATTTAGAAACTACTTAACTATTTAGTCTCGTTTGCTGTGAACATGTTTACCGAAGGAGGTAAACACATGGCACAAATTCAAGTAGACAGCGAACACGTATTAGCTGCTAACAGCACCATTCAGGCAACCATTGCAAAACTACAAGCAGAAGTAGATGGACTACACGTTCAACTAATCGGCTTGCAGGATGTTTGGCGTGGATCTGCAGCAAGCAGCTTCCAGGAACTAGTCACTCGTTGGAAAGTAACAGCAACAACTGTTGATGCACAGTTAGGTGAACTTGGTCAAGCTCTACGCTTGGCAGCAAACCAATACAGTGAAATCGAACTAGCTAACCAGCGTCTTTTCCTCGGCTAAAGAGGTTAAAGGTTAAGGGGTGGAACTTGAGAAACAAGTTCCACCCCTTTTAGCCGGAGCGATTCTGGCTAAGTTCTAGTAATCCATTCCGCCACCCTGAGGCATAGCAGAACCTGCAGGCTCTGGCTTGTCAGCAACGACAGCCTCAGTGGTTAGGAAAAGACCAGCGATAGATGCAGCGTTCTGCAGAGCAGAGCGAGTCACCTTCACAGGGTCATTGATGCCTTCAGCAAGCATGTCAACGTATTCTCCAGTTGCGGCGTTTAGACCAGGTTCTAGCCCTGCGTTGATTGCGATCTGCTTTAGCGGAGCTGAGATTGCTACGCGAACAATGTTTGCTCCTGTTGCCTCATCGCCTACAAGCTTTAGAGTCTCGAAAGCAGCCTTACCAGCTTGGATAAGTGCAACTCCACCACCAGCAACGATTCCTTCTTCAACAGCAGCCTTAGCGTTACGAACAGCATCTTCGATGCGGTGC
>JBEDBW010000156.1:0-2836 GCA_041177045.1 Actinomycetota bacterium
GAGTCAATCTTGGTCTTACCCTACCAAAAGGGTAAGACCAAGATTGACTCAACGAACAAGAAGTTAACCCAGAAGAGAGCTGCAGCCTTTGCTTCATTAGTGCGAGCAGCAGGATATAAAGGTTCAATTTCTTCAGCTGGGGCTGGTACCTGTGGCACTGAGTGGACTGGTGCTGGAAAAGTGGATAACGACTTGCAGCGTATGTGCCGCAGAGTAGAAGTGTCTAACTAATGGCTCAAAAACCAGGCGTTTCATTTAGATCTCTTCGAAGACGCAAGAGAGACACCAATGGCATCTGGGGTCACTTGGCTAATGAAGATTCATTCAACATAGGTACAGGACCTCGTTGGGGGCTCCCAGCTTGGGTATTGCCTACTGTTGCCACCGGTGCTCTTGTAACTCTTATCGTCCTATGTTTCCAGGTCATTGATCTAGTTGATAACAAGTTCAACCCAAATGATGTTGTGGCTAAGGCCAGAGCAGCTACTTTTGAGGTTTCCTGCGGTAGTGCGAGTGGCACCGCTGTTGGCATCAACGTCAAAGTTCCTGATGGTTATAAGACAGCCGTTTTCTCATCTGCACACATCTTTGATGACTGCATGCCAGGCGACAAGATTGATGTGGTTTCATCAGGTAAGACATATAAGGGTGTTCTTTTCAAGAAGGATCCGACAGGCAAAGTCGATGAGGATGCAATCTCTGAACTTGCGGACATAGCTCTCATCTACATGAGAGTGAAGTTGCCGACACTTGACCCTGCTCCAGATGGAAGAGTTGGGGACTGGGTTGTTGAGCTCGGTAATCCGTTGAATGAAATCAACTACGCAACCTTTGGAATCATTACCAAGGTGACAGATAGTGAGTACTACACAGATGCTCCTACCAACCACGGTAATAGCGGTGGTCCCCTGCTAGACGATGAAGCTAGAGTTCTTGGAATTATGTCTTGGGTTTAGGTTGATTCCAGAAGACCAGATTGACGAAAGTAACAAATCTAAAGTCAGAGACCAGGTGGCTAAGCGATTGAGTAATGCCTGTGCTGTGATTTACTCAGCTAGCCCGAAGTGCCCATTTAGTAACTAACTAAAGTTCTTTAGAAGTCCTGGGCCATCTCGGCTAGACGATCAATACGATCCTCTGTGTCTGGATGGCTAGATAGTAATCTAGCGAACAGTCCGCGTCTAAATGGGTTAGTGAAATACATTCCTGCAGTTGCGATGTTCTTTCTAGAAGCAGCCTCACTGAAGAGCTCAATCTTGTTTAGTGCTGACATTAGAGCTTCTGGATGTCTAGTCATTAGAGCACCGGTTGCATCGGCAAGATATTCCCTCTGTCTAGAAATACCGTTCATAACCAATGGTCCGAGAACTGCTGAAATCAACCAGGCCACAATTCCAACCGCAATTAGAACTAGTCCGATTGGAAAAAGTAGCACGCTTAGGAATACGCTTTTTTGACGAGGTTGACCAAGTCTTGAAGCTCCAAAGAACCCAAGAATGAATAGTAAGCAGAATTGAGCAAGAGCTGAGAATGCTCCAACTAAACCGAACACAATCATCTTCACTCGAGTGTCATAGTTCTTGATGTGTGCCATCTCATGCGCCATGATTCCTTCAAGCTCATACTTCTCTGTAATCTTTAGAAGACCCTCTGTTGCTCCTACGTGAGCGTGCCAAGGGTCTCTACCAATGGCCATCGCATTGATTGACTGATCAGGAATTACATAAACCTTTGGCATTGGCATGCCTTCACTTATTGCTAGGTTCTCAACAGCACGCCAGAGTCTTGGGTTGGTGTCTTTTGTAATTCTTACTCCCCCGGCTAAACCCATTGCCATGGTCGCCGCTAAGAAGTACTGATTCCAACCCAGATGTTGTCTGTCAACCAAGACAATAGAGCTGCGATGCCTGTAAAGAAGAGCACCCACACCGCGATGATGATTAGTGTGTTTCTCTTGTTCTTAGCAATTGCGTTATACATTCAGAAGCCTTCTTTCAAAGTACTTCTCTAATATAGGCCTCTTGGTTCTGTTTGGGGACATGAATTCATACCAAAGAGATAACCCTTGAGGCCACTATCTATGTACTGGAAACACTAAACAAATCAGATAAACCAAACACAGATCTAACTGGATAGCTCAAATACTCTGACCAATCAGCAAGTCGAAGCTCTCTCCATACATAGTCATCTGCCACCTGAGCTAGACAGGCCCAGTAGAAGACTGTCACTAGGTCAATGGTGAGGAAGTTCTGAGTCTCATCTTCATAGACTCTGCCAAGGATTCTTCTTAGAAGTTGGGGGACTTGAGCCAACCCGTATTCATGCAGAGTATCCAATACCAATAGTTCAACCTGATGGGCTCTCTTGGCATTCCAGATAGGGGAAGCATCAGATCTGTGAAGCATGCTGGTTATGGCCAATGCTTTCCTAAAGGTTGCCGAGTCCATAGCCAGAAGTAGCCCTTCAAAGCGTTCCAGCTCGTACCCTGCGTACCTAAGGTCCAAGATGTCTGGGTAGTAGAGAATTCCCACCAGGCTGGCTCTCCCAGCAGGTGGGTTCAGCCTTACCTGGTCCTCTTGGGAATCATCGAAATCTTGCACACATCAATTGTCCTAGGTCTCCGCTAGTGTTTCTAGCAAGTATCAGTAAAGGGGCAATAAATGGCTGGTTTGTTTAAGGGCTGTCTTTGGTTCACCTTGATTATGGTGGCGATAGGCAGTGCAATCACATTCCCGCCACTGACATTTGTAGTTTTAGCAGTTTTACCGTTCGTGATCATTTGGAAGTACCTAAAGAGTAAGGGTTGGTAGTAAAACGATGAAAGCACTTCTTATGG